>NZ_JAVJZI010000136.1:0-16014 GCF_040223135.1 Coleofasciculus sp. G3-WIS-01 | reverse complement strand
CGGTCGTGGCGAGTTCGTTATTGACAAAAAGAGGAGGTCAATCAGATTGGATTACTGCACACCAATTCACCGTAAAGATGGTTATAGCTATACATTTTGATCACAATTGCTTAGATATGCACAGAAATCAAATTACAGTTTCAAGCCCCGTATCATTATTATCGTTAAAAACCTCCCGCCGATTATTAAGACAGTCGTGATCATCCTCAGACTCTCTTGTCGCTTCTTTGTGGTAAAAATTCTCGGCTTGGCGGTGCTTTGACACTGACGGGTATCTACCCCTACCGATATAGCCAATCGTACTATCTGTGTTGATCAGGATCGCCGAGTTAGGGGTCAAAATTTCCCAATACCCTTGGCTGTGAAGCCAAGGCTTACGCTGATTCACCCTCTCCAGAAGGAAAAGCATGACGACTCAAACTTATACAGCTCCCACCTATCTATTACCAGACTTAGTGGAAATTCAGCGAGCTAGTTTTCGCTGGTTTCTAGAAGAAGGGCTGATTGAAGAACTCGACAGCTTCTCGCCAATTAGTGACTATACGGGTAAGCTAGAACTCCACTTTATCGGCAAAAACTACAAGCTCAAGAGTCCTAAATATGATGTAGATGAAGCCAAGCGGCGAGACAGCACCTATGCGGTGCAAATGTATGTACCAACCCGCTTGATCAACAAAGAGACGGGTGAGATCAAGGAGCAAGAAGTCTTTATTGGCGATCTGCCCCTGATGACCGATCGCGGTACATTTATTATTAACGGCGCCGAGCGCGTCATTGTCAATCAAATTGTCCGCAGTCCCGGCGTGTACTACAAGTCAGAAATCGACAAAAATGGACGCCGCACCTACTCCGCCTCTTTAATTCCCAACCGGGGCGCCTGGTTAAAATTTGAAACCGACAAAAATGATTTAGTCTGGGTTCGCATCGACAAAACCCGGAAATTGTCTGCCCAAGTTCTCTTAAAAGCCCTAGGACTCTCGGACAATGAAATTATCGACGCCCTGCGCCACCCCGATTATTATCAAAAGACCTTAGACAAAGAAGGCAATCCCAGTGAAGAAGACGCCCTCCTGGAGCTATATCGCAAGCTCCGTCCGGGTGAACCGCCCACGGTAAGCGGGGGTCAGCAGTTATTAGACTCACGCTTTTTCGACCCCAAACGCTATGACCTCGGTCGTGTCGGTCGCTACAAAATTAACAAAAAGTTGCGCTTAAATGTTGCCGATACCATCCGAGTCCTGACTCCCCAAGATATTATGTCCGCCATTGATTACCTGATCAACCTGGAATTTGATATTGGCAGCACCGACGATATCGACCATTTGGGGAACCGTCGGGTTCGTTCGGTGGGAGAACTCCTGCAAAACCAAGTTCGGGTGGGATTGAATCGCTTAGAACGGATCATTCGGGAACGGATGACGGTTTCCGACTCCGATACCTTAACCCCCGCCTCTTTGGTTAATCCCAAACCCCTAGTCGCCGCCATTAAAGAATTCTTTGGCTCATCTCAGCTATCCCAGTTCATGGATCAGACCAATCCCCTAGCTGAGTTAACCCACAAACGCCGTTTATCTGCCCTCGGACCCGGTGGTTTAACCCGGGAACGGGCTGGGTTTGCGGTGCGGGATATTCACCCCTCTCACTATGGACGGATTTGTCCCATCGAAACGCCAGAAGGACCCAACGCGGGTCTAATTGGTTCCTTGGCAACCCACGCACGGGTGAATGCCTACGGCTTTATTGAAACCCCCTCGTACCCTGTAGAAAATGGGCGGGTGATCAAAGACAAGGCGCCCCTTTACATGACCGCAGATGAAGAGGATGACTTGCGTGTGGCTCCCGGTGACATCCCCATTGATCAAAATGGTTATATCTTGGGCGAATCAGTACCCGTGCGCTATCGCCAAGAATTCACCACCACGACCCCAGATCAAGTAGACTTTGTGGCGGTATCCCCGGTGCAAATTATCTCTGTGGCTACTTCATTAATTCCCTTCCTGGAACATGATGACGCCAACCGCGCCTTGATGGGTTCAAACATGCAACGGCAAGCCGTCCCCTTGTTACGTCCAGAGCGTCCCCTCGTGGGTACAGGCTTAGAAGCCCAAGCCGCACGGGATTCGGGGATGGTGATTGTCTCACGTAAAGCCGGTGAGGTGGTTTATGTAGATGCGACAAAAATTCGGGTGCAAACCGCACCCACCGCACCCCCTGCATTGCCCGGAGAAAACGTCGAGAATGGAAAAACGAGCGAACCGGAAATTATTGAATACGAACTCCAGAAATATCAGCGCTCCAACCAAGATACCTGCTTAAATCAGCGTCCTTTGGTCTTTCGTGGGGATGACGTGGAAGCCGGTCAAATTCTGGCTGACGGTTCAGCCACCGAAGGGGGAGAACTGGGACTGGGACAGAATATTTTGGTTGCCTATATGCCATGGGAGGGCTACAACTACGAAGACGCCATCCTGATTAGCGAGCGACTGGTGTTGGATGATGTGTACACCAGTATTCACATCGAAAAATACGAAATTGAAGCCCGACAAACCAAGCTCGGACCTGAAGAAATTACCCGTGAAATTCCTAACGTCGGGGAAGATGCGCTGCGCCAACTTGACGAACAAGGAATTATCCGCATTGGGGCTTGGGTGGAAGCCGGAGACATTCTCGTGGGTAAAGTGACGCCCAAAGGCGAATCCGACCAACCCCCAGAAGAAAAGTTACTTCGGGCAATTTTCGGCGAAAAAGCCAGGGACGTGCGTGACAATTCCTTGCGTGTTCCCAACGGCGAAAAAGGTCGGGTTGTGGATGTCCGCATCTTTACCCGTGAGCAAGGCGATGAACTCCCGCCCGGTGCCAACATGGTGGTGCGTGTCTATGTGGCTCAGAAGCGCAAGATTCAGGTGGGCGATAAAATGGCAGGTCGTCACGGTAATAAGGGGATCATTTCCCGGATTTTGCCGATGGAAGATATGCCTTACCTCCCTGATGGCACTCCCCTAGACATTATTCTCAATCCCTTGGGTGTTCCTAGTCGGATGAATGTCGGTCAAGTCTTTGAATGTTTACTGGGATGGGCGGGTGAAAACTTGGGACTGCGATTTAAAATGATCCCCTTTGATGAAATGTATGGGGAAGAAGCATCCCGGCTTACCGTTCACGGCAAACTCCAGCAAGCCCGTGAAGAAACTCAGCAAGATTGGATATTTGATCCAGAAAATCCAGGTAAAATTCAGGTGTTTGACGGTCGCACAGGCGAAGCCTTTGATCGTCCGGTGACCGTTGGTATTGCCTATATGTTGAAACTGGTTCACTTGGTGGATGATAAGATTCACGCTCGTTCCACCGGTCCATACTCTTTGGTTACCCAGCAACCCCTGGGAGGTAAAGCACAGCAGGGCGGTCAGCGGTTTGGGGAAATGGAAGTTTGGGCATTGGAAGCCTTTGGTGCGGCTTATACCCTGCAAGAGTTACTTACCGTGAAATCGGACGATATGCAGGGTCGTAATGAAGCCCTTAACGCTATTGTCAAAGGCAAGGCGATTCCCCGACCCGGTACTCCGGAATCCTTTAAGGTGTTGATGCGAGAACTTCAATCCCTGGGACTCGATATTGCCGTTCACAAAGTAGAAACCGCTGAAGATGGCTCTAGCCGTGACTTAGAAGTCGATTTGATGGCAGATGGCGACCGGCGTCGTACCCCTAACCGACCCACCTATGAATCCCTCCGCAGTGAGGAACTCGAAGAAGAAGAGTTATAAGTTCTCCCTGTTGAATGTTCTAGACGTAGCCGGCTACGTCTGGAACATCCAGTATCTACATCTGGAACCCTCAAAACTCAAAACCCTGGAAGATGAAACAGCAACAAGAACAGCGCTTTGACTACGTAAAAATTGGAATTGCCTCTCCGGAGCGAATCCGTATATGGGGAGAACGTACCCTACCGAATGGTCAAGTGGTGGGGGAAGTGACGAAACCGGAAACCATTAACTATCGCACGCTCAAACCCGAAATGGACGGGTTGTTCTGTGAGCGGATTTTTGGTCCGGCTAAAGACTGGGAATGTCACTGCGGCAAATACAAACGAGTTCGCCATCGTGGGATTGTCTGTGAACGCTGCGGCGTGGAAGTTACAGAGTCGCGGGTTCGACGACACCGCATGGGGTTCATTAAACTGGCGGCGCCTGTGGCACATGTCTGGTATCTCAAAGGGATTCCCAGTTACCTGAGTATTCTGTTGGATATGCCGTTGCGGGATGTCGAGCAGATTGTTTATTTCAATGCTTATGTGGTTCTGAGTCCAGGAAATGCTGAAAATCTCAGCTATAAACAGCTATTGACTGAAGACCAATGGCTGGAAATTGAGGAACAACTTTACAGCGAAGACTCTGAACTCAATGGTGTAGAGGTAGGAATTGGTGCGGAAGCTCTACAACGACTCTTGCAAGATGTCCACTTAGACAGTGAAGCAGAAAAGCTGCGCGAGGACATCAGCAACGCTAAAGGTCAAAAGCGGGCAAAGCTGATTAAGCGGCTGCGGGTCATTGATAACTTCATCGCCACCGGGTCGCAACCTGACTGGATGGTGCTGACGGTGATTCCCGTTATCCCACCGGATTTGCGTCCCATGGTTCAGCTGGATGGGGGACGCTTCGCCACCTCAGACTTGAATGACTTGTATCGCCGGGTGATCAACCGCAATAATCGCTTGGCACGTCTTCAGGAAATCCTCGCCCCAGAAATTATTGTCCGCAATGAAAAGCGGATGCTGCAAGAAGCGGTCGATGCGCTGATTGATAATGGACGCCGGGGACGCACGGTGGTGGGTGCGAATAATCGGGCATTAAAGTCATTGTCCGACATTATTGAAGGGAAACAGGGTCGATTCCGCCAAAACCTTTTGGGTAAACGGGTTGATTACTCCGGACGTTCGGTGATCGTTGTCGGTCCAAATCTGAAAATTCACCAGTGCGGTTTACCCCGCGAGATGGCGATTGAACTGTTTCAACCCTTTGTGATCCATCGTCTGATTAGTCAGGGGTTAGTTAATAATATTAAAGCCGCCAAAAAATTGATTCAGCGAGGTGACCCCAGCGTTTGGGATGTCCTAGAAGAAGTGATTGCTGGTCATCCCGTCTTGCTCAACCGAGCGCCAACGCTGCACCGCTTAGGGATTCAATCTTTTGAACCGATTTTGGTTGAAGGTCGCGCCATTCAATTGCATCCTTTGGTCTGTCCTGCCTTTAACGCGGACTTTGACGGCGACCAGATGGCGGTTCACGTTCCCCTGTCTTTGGAGTCCCAAGCCGAAGCTCGATTGTTAATGTTGGCGTCCAATAATATTCTCTCTCCAGCGACGGGACGTCCGATTGTCGCACCGAGTCAGGATATGGTGCTGGGTTGCTATTACCTCACCGCCGAAAATCCCCACGCCACAAAAGGCGCAGATCGCTATTTTGCCTCTCTAGATGATGCCATCCGAGCCTTTGAGCAAAAGCAAGTCGAGTTACATGCTTATGTGTGGGTGCGCTTTGATGGCACGATGCAGAGTGGCAAGTCTGATGATGATCAGGTAATTTCTACAGAAACATCCTCCGATGGAATAGTGACGAAAATCTACAAAGACCGCCGGGTTCGGGAAACGGCTGATGGTGAACTGATTTCTCAGTACATTCGGACAACGCCGGGTCGGATTATTTACAACAAAGCAATTCAAGATGCCCTAATGATTGCCTGAAATAGGGGACAGATATCATGGATGGATTGGATTCGTGATTCGTAGGGATTTGTGATTCGTAGGGGAGAAGCATTCGCGCCCAGATTTTTCGGTTCTACGGCTAAATTGTCATCGCGAATGCTTCTCCCAGTCAAACGTCTAGAATTTCCCTGTTCCCCGTTCCCTGTTCCCTAAAAGACAAATGACCAAGGACGAATGACAAAAGATATGACAAATAAAGCAGGTCAAAAAGAAACGATTTTCTACAATCGAGTCGTTGATAAAGGTCAGCTCAAAAAACTCATTTCCTGGGCGTTTACTAAGTATGGCAGCGCCCGGACAGCTCAGATGGCTGACCAACTTAAGGATTTAGGATTCCGCTATGCCACAAAAGCAGGGGTTTCGATTAGTGTCGATGACCTACTCGTTCCGCCGAAGAAGCGTGAGATGCTAGAAGCGGCGGAAGCCCAGATTCGCGCCACGGAAGCCCGCTACAGTCGGGGTGAAATTACAGAAGTTGAACGATTCCAGAAAGTTATTGATACCTGGAATAGTACGTCGGAAGCCCTGAAAGACGAGGTGGTGGTGAATTTCAAGGCAACTGATCCCTTGAATTCGGTCTATATGATGGCATTTTCCGGGGCAAGAGGAAACTTGTCTCAGGTACGCCAATTGGTCGGGATGCGGGGTCTGATGGCTGATCCGCAAGGGGAAATTATTGACCTGCCGATCAAGACCAATTTCCGGGAAGGGTTAACCGTTACCGAATATATTATTTCCAGTTACGGGGCACGCAAAGGACTGGTGGATACAGCCTTGAGAACGGCGGACTCCGGGTATCTAACTCGGCGTTTAGTGGATGTGTCTCAGGATGTGATTGTCCGGGAAGTAGACTGTGGGACAACCCGAGGCATTCAGCTTACCGCGATGACCGATGGCGATCGCGTGTTGATTCCACTGCAAGATCGGCTCTTGGGGCGAGTCCTAGCCGCCGATTTGCTACATCCGAAAACCAAAGAGGTGATCGCCAAACGCAACCAAGCCATCTCTGACGAATTAGCCGACATCATCGGCAAAGCCGAGGTGCAAGAGTTGATGGTTCGCTCACCCCTCACCTGTGAAGCCTCGCGCTCTGTCTGTCAGCATTGCTACGGCTGGAGTTTGGCACATGGGCACATGGTGGACTTGGGAGAAGCCGTTGGTATTATTGCGGCTCAGTCCATTGGTGAACCCGGAACTCAGCTCACCATGCGGACATTCCACACAGGGGGAGTATTCACCGGTGAAGTTGCCCGTCAAGTCCCAGCGGCGTTTGACGGCGTTGTCCGCTTTTCTAGCCGTCTGCGAACCCGGGGTGTCCGTACCCGCCACGGTGAAGAGCGCGAACAAGTAGAAGTCGCCGGCGATCTGATTCTGGAACCGACTAATAAGGGGAAAAGCAAAACCATTCCCGTCACACCCGGTTCCATTCTCCTGGTTAGCGATGGAGAACAGGTGAAAGCTGAACAGCTTTTAGCCGAAGTGGCGTTGGGCAAATCTCGTCTGTCTACAGAAAAAGCGGCGAAAGACGTAGCCTCGGATTTGGCGGGAGAAGTCCTGTTTGCCGATTTGATCCCCGAAGAAAAAACAGATCGCCAAGGGAATACGACCCGTATTGCCCAGCGGGGTGGATTGTTGTGGGTGTTATCGGGAGAGGTGTATAACCTGCCTCCTGGTGCCGAACCCGTGGTCAAAAACGGCGATGCTGTGGAACCCGGTTCCGTGCTCGCAGAAACCAAGTTAGTCAGCCAAAACGGTGGGGTAGTTCGACTGACACCGGGTAAGCGGGAAATTGACATCATCACCGCGTCGGTGCGCCTAGACCAAGCAGCGGTGCGGATGGAAAGTAGTGGGGGTCGCGAACAGTATGTGATTCACACGGCTAATAACCAGCGTTTCTTGCTCAAGGCAACCCCAGGCACAAAAGTGCTAAATAATCAAGTGGTGGCGGAGTTGATTGATGATCGCTATCGTACCCAGACCGGGGGCATTATTAAGTATGGCGGCGTGGAAGTCGCCAAACGCGGTAAAGCCAAGCAAGGATACGAAGTCACCAAAGGGGGGAGCCTCCTGTGGATTCCTGAAGAATGCCACGAGGTCAACAAAGATATCTCATTGCTGCTGGTGGAAGACGGTCAATATGTGGAAGCCGGTACAGAGGTGGTGAAAGATATCTTCTGCCAATCAGGAGGTATTGTTGAGGTCGTGCAGAAGAATGACATTCTGCGGGAAATTGTGATCAAGCCCGGAGAATTGCATCTGGTGGATGAGCTACCTGAAGCCTTTGTGTCTGAAGGTCAGTTGGTGTATCCCGGTACAGAACCCGTCCCTGGGCTAACCGTAGCAGAGCTGCGGTATGGGGAAATGGCAGAGACGCCAGAGGGAATGGCACTGCTGCTCAGACCTGTGGTTGAATTTACTGTTCCCGACGAACCGGATGTCCCCTCGCAAGCGTCCATCGACAGTGCCAATGGTGCTTCAGGAGTGGGCGGTCAGTCTGATGCTGAGAGTGCGATCGGGATTGAGCTGCGGACGATTCAGCGGCTACCTTATAAAGATGGAGAGCGGATCAAGTCCGTGGAAGGACTGGAGTTGCTGCGAACTCAACTCGTTTTGGACATGACTCAGGAATTAGAGGGGGATCATTCCACCTCTCAGATTTCGGCAGATATTGAATTAGTCACAACCGAAGAGTCTGATGATCCAGAGGACATGCGTTTGCAGTTGGTGATCCTGGAATCTTTGGTCGTCCGACGCGATACCTCTGCTGATCCGTTGGGTGGGAGTACCCAAACCCGGCTGTTGGTCAACGATGGGGATAAAATTGCGCCCAAAGCCGTCGTCGCCCGCACCGAAATTCAGTGTAAAGAAGCCGGTGAAGTCCGGGGGATTCGCGAAGGGGTGGAAGCCATTCGTCGGGTACTGGTGGTTCGGGATGCGGATCGGATCACCATTCCCATTAGTGGCACACCCCAGGTGAAGGTGGGAGATTTAATCGTGGAGACCGCTTTTCTCGCCTCGAACGTGCAAGCCTCCGAATCGGGACAAGTTGTCCAAGTTAACGAGGACTCGGTAACCTTGCGACTAGCACGTCCCTACCGTGTGTCAGCCGGTGCGGTGCTGCAAATTGATAATGGAGACTTGGTGCAACGGGGTGACAACCTAGTGCTGCTGGTGTTCGAGCGGGCGAAGACTGGGGATATTATTCAAGGGTTACCTCGAATTGAAGAACTCCTAGAAGCCCGTAAACCCAAAGAAGCCTGTGTGTTAGCCCGACGCCCCGGTGAAACGCAGGTGGTTTATGAGGAAGATGAAACTGTTGATATCAAAGTGATTGAAGCGGAAGGCGTGATTACCGACTATCCGATTAGTCCCGGACAAAACGCACTGGTTTCCGATGCTCAGTTTGTTAAGGTGGGTCAAGCATTAACCGATGGACCAGCAAATCCTCACGAGATTCTGGAGATTTTCTTCAATTTCACGGTGGAAGACAAGGGAATCTATGAAGGTGCTTTAGCTGGACTGCAAGCGGCGCAGGCATTTCTGGTGAATGAAGTCCAGTCGGTGTATCAATCCCAGGGAATTGACATCTCGGATAAGCACATCGAAGTGATTGTCCGTCAGATGACCTCGAAAGTTCGGGTTGATGATGGGGGTGATACCACGATGCTACCGGGAGAATTGGTGGAGTTGCGGCAAATTGAGACTGTGAATGAAGCCATGGCAATTACTGGGGGTGCACCGGCTCAATATACTCCTGTATTATTGGGGATTACTAAAGCCTCACTGAATACGGATAGTTTCATCTCCGCCGCTAGCTTCCAGGAAACCACCCGCGTTCTCACCGAAGCCGCCATTGAAGGGAAATCTGATTGGTTACGGGGTCTCAAGGAGAACGTAATTATTGGTCGCCTGATTCCTGCAGGAACCGGGTACAACGCCTATGAAGATCCAAACAGTGGGGTGGATGCTGAGTCTTCCAATGGGGGCGCTGAGTATAATTTCGGCGATCTCAATGAGAGTACTGAATTCGACCAAGACGATTCCCTAGAAGTGCTAGACGATCGCACGGCTCGCGCTTACAGTATGGAAGACTCTGATACCAGCGATTTTGGCTCGTTGCTGAATGAGGACGAAGACTCAGAGGAGTTGGCTGAGGAATATCTGGATGATGAGAATGAATAATCGGTTGTCTTCTGTGATTGGGATAGTTGAAGCCTAACGGCTGGAAACGAGAACATCTGGAGGGTAGTAGAGACGCGCCATGGCGCGTCTTTACTAATTTCTGCTATGTCCTAACCGATATTAAATCTTACAGTATTGTCGCCCTACAATTAGGTGTAAGCATTTAATCGGATCGTGACTATCTTGCCCAACATTCCTCTACGTCGCTGGTTTGTGAGTCTACTCACCTGTGTCATCGCGATCGCGCTGTCCGCCTGCAACCCTGCAACCTTTACCTCACAAGCCGCACAGGGATCTCAACTCGTAACCAGTATTCTCAGTGATCCCAAAACCTTTAACTACGCCCTCTCTCAGGAGTCCCCGAATATTTTTGGTTACACTTACGAGGGGTTGGTAACTGAAAATGGTGTCACGGGTGAAATTGAACCCGCCCTCGCTGAATCCTGGGAAATCTCTGACAACCAACAGCGCATTGTCTTTACCCTGCGAGAGGGATTAAAATGGTCTGATGGAGAACCTTTAACCGTTGATGATGTCGTATTTACCTATAACGATATCTACCTCAACGAAGACATTCCCACCGATATTCGCGACATTCTCAGAATTGGCGAAACGCGCGGCTTTCCCACGGTGCGGAAATTGGACGAGAGACGAGTTGAATTTACCACACCAGAACCCTTTGCTCCCTTTCTCCGCACCACGGGACTGACAATTTTACCCGCCCACGCCCTTAAGGATACTGTAACTGAGAAAGACCAAGAAGGAAGACCCAAGTTTATGACCACTTGGGGTGTGGATACCGACCCGGATAAAATTGTGGTCAATGGACCCTACCAACTGGATCGCTATAATACCAATCAACGCATCGTATTCCGCCGCAATCCCTATTACTGGCGCAAGGGACCTCAAGGTCAGCCTCAACCTTATATTAATAACCTCTTCTGGGAAATTGTTGAATCTACCGATACTGCTTTTTTGCAATTTCGTTCCGGTGGGTTAGATGCGATTGGTGTCTCACCAGATTTTTATTCCCTACTCAAGCGGGAAGAGGAACGAAGCAACTTTAATATTTACGTTGGCGGTCCAACTCTAAGTTCCAGTTTTATTTCATTTAATCTTAACAAAGGAAGTCGGGATGGTAAACCGCTGGTTGAATCGATGAAATCTCGTTGGTTTAACAGGCTGGAATTTAGACAGGCGGTTGCTTATGCAATTGACCGGCGAACGATGATTGATAATTTGTTTCGGGGATTAGGTGAACCTCAATATTCCAACCTTCCTGTACAAAGTCCTTATTATTTGTCTCCAGAAGAGGGACTTGCTGTGTATGATTATAATCTGGAAAAAGCGAAAGAATTACTATTAAAAGCAGGGTTCCAATACAACGATGAAGGACAACTACTCGATGATCAAGGAAATCGGGTTCGTTTTACCTTGATCACCAATGCGGGGAATAAACTGCGCGAAGCAATGGGTTCGCAAATTAAACGAGATTTAGCTAAAGTTGGCATACAAGTGGATTTTAACCCAATTGCCTTCAGTACCCTGGTGGAAAAACTCAGTAATAGCTTAGATTGGGAATCTCATCTGCTGGGTTTTTCGGGTGGCGGATTAGAACCGAATAATAGTGCTAATGTCTGGTCTACGGAAGGCGGATTACACAGTTTTAATCAAAAACCAACGGTTGGTCAACCGGAGATTCAGGGGCGGGAAGTGGCGCCTTGGGAGCAAGAGATTAATGACCTTTATATTAAGGGGTCTCAAGAGTTAGATGAAGAAAAGCGTAAGGCTATTTATGGCGAAGCACAACGCCTGATTAAAGAACATTTACCCTTTATTTATCTGGTGAATCCACTGTCAATGACGGCTGTGCGCGATCGCGTGGAGGGGATTGAGTATTCGGCTTTGGGTGGTGCGTTCTGGAATATTCACGAGTTGAGGATTTCTGAAGATTAAGGGTAATGGAGAAAGTTCGGAGTTAGGTTGTTTTAACGCAGAGGTACGCAGAGGTTTACGCAGAGGACGCAGAGGGGTTAAGGTATGGGAAGGACAAGTTGAGAGAAGTCAGAAGCAAGAGAATATGATTGCTCGAATTCGTCGTTGGTTTTTACTGGACGTTGCGCCGGAAATGTTTGGCTTACTAAAGCAGGAAGAAAAACGAGGAAACTATAAGATTTATAACGGCGGTGCTTCATCAGATACCCGATTTTTTGGCTTCAATCTCAACAAAGCCAAGAATGAAAAAGGAGAACCTTTTGTTGATCCGATTAAATCTCGTTGGTTTAATACGTTAGCATTTCGGCAAGCCGTTGCTTATGGGATTAACCGTGAAGCGATGAAAACTAATATTTTTCTGAGGATTGGGTGAATTACAGCATTCGCCTGTGGCGATGCAAAGTCCTTATTATTTGTCTCCAGAAGAAGGATTGAAGGTTTATGATTATGACCCGCAAAAGGCAAGGGAATTACTACTTGATGCGGGGTTTAAATATAATGACCAAGGGAAACTATTGGACTGGGATAATAACCCGGTACGATTTACACTTTTGGTGAAAGCGGAAGAAAAATCTCGCATAGACGCAGCGGTTCAGATTCAAAATGATTTGAACAATCTAGGGATACAAGCGGATTTACAGGTGATTAACTTTAATGTGATTGTGCAGAAGTTGATGAGTCGAGACTGGGAAGCTTATGTGGGCGGATTCGGTGGCGGTGGCGTGGAACCTCACAGTAGCTTTAATATTTGGTACTCCCAAGGATCATTACATCAATTTAATCAGGGGCAAATGCCTGGAGAACCGCCGATTCAAGGGTGGGAAGTATCAGACTGGGAACTGGAAATCGACCGTTTATTTGAGGAAGGGGTGAAGGAATTAGATGAGCGTAAGCGCCAAGAAATTTATGGTCAATTTCAACAGATTGTGCAGGAACAAGTGCCGTTTTTGTATTTAGTGAATCCCCTGTCTTTGCAGGCTGTGCGCGATCGGATTAATCCAATCAAGTTTTCGGCTTTAAATGGGGCGTTTTGGAATCTGTATGAACTTCAGGTTGAAACAAATTAATTATAGTTGTTAAGGGGGTTTGTTTCATCAGTTGCGGATGCGATCGCGTCTTTTAGATGAGATGCTCATATCTTGCACCCGTTCCAGAAAGCGTTATTCTTTTAAGCCATTGTGGAGGAAGATAAAAAGTTTGCGATCGCGCCCTTTTTCTGGTATTATTTTACTATGGAAAAATCTGTCTGCCTGTAGGGGCGCACGGATGGTGCGCCCTGTTTCAAAGTTGCGCCATAAGTTAGCTGATAATGTTAGAATACTTACACATTTCATTCGAGACTACAGGTGAGCATATTCAGTAAATTGCCGTTTGAAGGGAGACTTATATCCTAAAACTATATCCTGTCGTGGAATTCCAGCTTCCACCAATTCATTGGCTACTCCTATTTCAGTTCCATCACTCTGAATCCAAATTTTGTTATCTTTGATATCAATATGAATTAGGCTCTCGTATTCTCGTCGTTGGTCATGCCAACCCACCACCATCATTAGGTAATGATTACGCTCATTATCAAAAATGAGTTGGACTTCTGTCTGATCATCTTTAAAATTGGTAGCGTGGGCTTTCAAGATTTTTTGGACGAGTGCCTGTGTGTTTAAGGTTTCCATGCTACAATTTCCTGTCTATTGGGGTCAAAAATCAGTAATTTGAGTTGATATTCTTCGATAGCGTCCTGAATGAATGGGCGACGGAATAAGGTATTATAAGTATCTGTAGGAATGGCTAGGTATAAAACAAAATTGGGTAATTTTTGCTTTAATGCCAAGCGATAGTTCAGAAATTGACCAAGGGCTAAGTGAAATTCAGTTAGTTCCGATTCTCGCAAAAAACTTTTGATTTCAACGGCTATCTTTTGACCATTTTTCTGGGCAGCAATTAATCGTTCTGCGGCTAAGTCTATATACATTTCTGTTCCACCAACTTTCAGGTGTAAAGGATCATCGGTGATTACCCAGCCATCTTTTTCTAGGGCTGATCAGACGGTGTTGTGAAAAATATCCTTGGCTGGCATAGACAGATGGATAATTTGACATGACGCAAGCGTGTTTAAAAGTTATTGTAACTGGGAATTAATCAAGAGTGCGATCGCAGTTTTTCCCTTAAACCTAAACCAAACGCGATCGCACAATCTCTCCTCATACCAAGTTGCGTTCTATCATGTCTAGGAAGAGCGAAGCGTGACGCTTGCGCGGTAGCGAGGAACGAGCGTCGGAACGAGCGTCGGAACGAGCGTCAGAATCTGGGCAGATGCTTCGCGTCACTCCGTTTCACTGCGTTTTGCTCAGCATGACAGATTCTACCTTAGACTGCAACTTGGTATCAACCTAAACCAAACAGCGATCGCGCCTTTTTTATGGTATTATTTTACTATGGAAAAATGTGTCCGCCTGTAGGGGCGCACCGACGTGCGCCCAATGATATAGTTGACTTTATAGACGATCGCGATCGCACTTTTTCCCTTCAACCTCACCCAAACGCGATCGCACTCTCCTCCCTCAACCCATAAGTGCTCCCACTTTATGCCACTTGTTCGGTATCATTTGAGGATGATTCGATCTGGCACAGTCTTGACAATGAAGCAGGGGAAATCGGACAACAATATTACCGATCGCTTTGGTTTATTTCTGCAATGGCAGCATCATCTAAAGGTTCTGTCAGGAAAAGCACCTCCAGAACAAAACGTTGGTTTTATTGTAGCCGAACAGAGCGATCGCACTCAAACCAAATCCATGCGATCACGTCTTTTTTCTGGTATTATTTTACCTTATGAAAATGTGTCCGCCTGTAGGGGCGCACGGATGGTGCGCCCTTTACCAACATGACGTGCGCCCTATTGCAAACGTTGCGCCCCATGATATATTTGACTTTATAGACGATCGCGATCGCACTCTCGAATCGCTATACACAAACTCTCACCCTACCCACCGATGAGTATCAAAGAATTGATTATCCATGAAATAGAGCAAACTCCAGAGTTTCTTTTGAAAGAAGTTCTGGATTTCCTCCGGTTTCTTAAGCTTAAGGATAAATCCCAAACGTTAGAACTTTATCAGGTTAGTGAATCTTCTTTACAAAAAGACTGGTTAAAGCCAGAGGAGGATGAAGCTTGGCAAGATTTGTAAAAGGGGATGTTGTTGTTGTCCCTTTTCCCTTTTCCGATTTGACTCAAGCGAAGAGACGACCAAGTTTAGTGGTTGCTGTATTATCAGGGGATGATTTAATTCTGTGTCAAATTACCAGTCGGGCTGTGACGGATGAATATGCTGTTGTCATTGAGTCAGATGACTTTAGTTCTGGAGAACTGAGGCAGAGTAGTAATGTCAGACCCAATCGTTTATTTACGGCAGATAAACAAATCATCCTCTACAAAGCGGGTCAACTCAAGTTGGAAAAGATGAATGAAGTGATTACCAGGATAGTGGAGATTTTGCAACAGTGAGTTGATGGTGTGATTCCTGAGAGGAGGCTTTTTCAGCCGGAGTTGGAATGGTTAATTTTTCCTGTGTTTTGGGGTATCTTTTTCACCATGGAAAAATATGTCCGCCTGTAGGGGCGCACGGATGGTGCGCCCTTTACCAACATGACGTGCGCCCTTTACTAACATGACGTGTACCCTATTTCAAACGTTGCGCCCCATGATACATTTGACTTTATAGACGATCGCGAATCGCACTTTCTCCCCTCCACCTAACCCAAACGCGATTGCCTTCGGCACAAGCTTGAAGACTGTTGTTAACAGTACCCCCTTAATTGCCCTATCTATATTCTGTCTGATCCCATTGATAGGGATATTATAATTCTACATAGTTAATTGTGCGATCGCACTTTTTTTCTGGTATACTTTCACCTTATGAAAATGTGTCCGCATGTAGGGGCGCACGGATGGTGCGCTCTGTTTCAAAGTTGCGCCATAAGTTAGCTGATAATGTTAAAATAGTTACACATTTCATGCGTTTAGGGCTTGATAGGTTTATGGAAACGACAAAATTGTCGAGCCAAGGAAAGAGTGATTATTC
>NZ_JAVJZI010000129.1:0-7596 GCF_040223135.1 Coleofasciculus sp. G3-WIS-01 | reverse complement strand
CGCTACTAATACCCAATTTAACTCGCTACTAATACCCAATTTAACTCGCTACTAATACCCAATTTAACTCGCTACTAATACCCAATTTAACTCGCTACTAATACCCAATTTAACTCGCTACTAATACCCAATTTAAATGCATTACAGCTTGTTCAAGCTAACATAATTATTCGATAAAGGTCAATTAAGGTTTGATCATCAAAAACACGCCAACAGCAATCATTATACAGCCGGCAATCCTATTTATTCCCTTTCCTATTCTAGAACTGATCAGTAATCTCGCTCTATTCGCCATGAATGCATAACCGAGTTTAACACCGCCTACGGCTACTGTAGTAATCGCGATAATGATGAGAGTATCAAGATAAGATATTTGGGAAAGATCAATAAAAGCTGGGAAAAACCCCAGATAAAATAAAGTTGCTTTTTGATCGGCTAATGTAATAGATAATCCGGCGATAAAACTAGACAGCCAAGAAGACTCTACAACTGCCTGCGTTTCCAAATTATTCAATTTTGACCGACATAACCCTATTCCTAACCAGACAAGATAAGCACCACCCAGGTACTTGATCAGGAAAAATAAGCCTCCCATTTTTGCTGCCAGCAGTGATAAACCCCAAATAGCGATGAGAATGAAGATAATATCACCGACTACTATTCCTAGGGTTGTGAAAACACCATGCATAAATCCAGACGTAGCGGATCGGGTGGAGACAGTCAATACACTGACACTGGGAATAGAAGCCAGAACAACCATCGCACTGAATAATGCAACAATGGTGCTAAATGTCATACTGCTTGTCATAACAGTTGAATCGTTAATTGGGGGATAGGTTGTAGGTTGGGTTAAGTACGGTATTTGATAAAGGGCACGATAGTATCGTGCCCCTACCTAATCAATCTGAATGAGTTGCGTCTAATTTAAGATGACTGATTGAGAAACGCCTCGATCGCGTCGGCGGCGAGATGGCTAATCGGCTTTCCTTGACTCGCGGCGGCGTCTTTGAGACGGCTGTAAAGATCATCGTTGAGGGAAATCCGATGTCGGGTTTTATTGGTGGGTTTGGCAAAGACGTAATTAGCCGAATACTCCCGAATCGCATCAAAACCCACGCGATCGCAAAAATCCCCGAAACTTTCCCCAAGTTCGCGCTGTTGCTTGAATTGCATGAACATGGGTTCGAGGAAGGATTCGAGTTCTTCAATCGGCAGTTTTTCAATATAGGCTTGTGCTAACCTCGTCTGATCCGGTGAACCGCCTAACCACATTTGATATTTTCCTGGCGCACTCCCCACAAATCCTAATTCTGCCATGTAAGGTCTGGCACATCCATTAGGACATCCAGTCATGCGGATGACAAAATGTTCATCCTTTAACCCCAACTTGTCCAACAGCACCCGAATCCGCGCGGTAATACTCGGAATTACCCGTTCTGATTCAGTAATCGCTAAGCCACATGTGGGTAGGGCGGGACAAGCCATGGAATAGCGGACTAGGGGTTCGATTCCCTCTGGGGTGATTTGTACCCCATGTTGGTTGAGAATCTGTTCAATGGGTTGCTGCTGATCCTTTTCAATCTCATAAAGAATGGCATTGTGGTTGGGTGTCATCCTCATGGGTAAGTCAAATTGCTTGACAATTTCCCGGAGGGCTGTTTTTAACTTGAAGTTCCCCTCATCTTTGACTCGCCCATTCTCAATGGAAATGCCTAAAAATAGCTTACCGTCTCCTTGCTCGTTCCATCCCAGATAGTCTTTATATTTAAAGGCGGGGAGGGGTTTGTAGGCGGCTAGGGGTTTACCGAAGTACTCCTCAACCTTAGCGCGGAACTTATCAACGCCCCAATCATTGATCAGGTACTTCATTCGCGCATGACGACGACTCACGCGATCGCCATAGTCTCGCTGAGTTGCCACAATCGCTTTGATTAAGTCGAAGATATCATCTTTTGCCACATAGCCAATGGGGTCAGCCATACGGGCAAAGGTTTCTTCTTTATTATGGGTGCGTCCTAAACCACCACCGGCGAGAACATTAAATCCTTCAAGTTCTCCCTGCTGATTCATCATCACCACCAAGCTAACGTCTTGGGTGTAGAGGTCAACCGAGTTATCCCCTGGTACGGTAACACTACACTTAAACTTACGGGGCATATAATGTTCCCCGTAAATCGGTTCTTCTTTATCCGCGAATATCGTACCGTTGCCATTACGCTGACGCGCCGCTTTCACCTCTGGGGCTTCTTCAGCACTAATTGCCTTTTCCCCATCCAGCCAAATTTCATAATAAGCGCCCGTCTGAGGGGTTAATAAATCGGCAATTTTATCGGCATACTCCCAGGCATATTGGTAATCAGGACGAGTCTTGAACGGGGCGGGAGGTGCCATGACATTGCGGTTTAAATCCCCGCAAGCGCCAAGGGTTGAACCCATATTGCGGACAATGGCGGCGATGGTTGCCTTTAAGTTCTTTTTGAGAATGCCGTGAAGCTGAAAACCTTGGCGAGTGGTGACTCGCATGGTATGGTTCCCGTATTCATCGGAGAGTTGATCTAGTGTCAGATAAAGTTGGGGGGGGATAAACCCGCCGGGAGAACGGGTTCGCAGCATGAACTGATAGTCTTTTTCTTGCCCTTTAATCCGGTTATCGCGGTTGTCTTGCTGGTAGGAACCGTGAAATTTAAGAATTTGTACCGCATCGCCACTGAAGTGGGTGGTGTCTTCCAGCAACTCGCTGGCTACGGGTTCGCGTAAGAAGTTACTGCGTTCTTTTATGCCTTCAAGCTTAGACGTTTTCTGTACAGAGGGATTCTGAGATACAACCATGGATGCTATAAGTCCGAACGGATCAGCTATATTACCTTGACACTCCCCCGGTTGAAAACGCGGGGGATTCTTCGTTCATCCAATCACCTTAGAATATTGATTTTCATCAATACACCAGAGGGCGAGTTGTCCCGAAGCGTTTATCCAGTATTCCTGGAATGTTCCTGTATGCCCTACAGTACGAAGTGCTTCCTTGAGTATGTTTATCGCAGCGTTCCAGTCACGGTCTAAAACACATCCACACTTACATTTATGTGTCCGAGTCGAGAGTGATTTCTTCACAACACAACCGCAATTGGAGCAATTCTGAGAAGTGTAGTGGGGTTTAACCGCAACTGTCGCCACACCAAAAACCTTGCCAAAATACTCAAGCCAGCAACGAAATTCAGACCAAGCCGCATCGCTGATAGATTTAGCCAGGTGATGATTTTTGACCATATTTCGCACTTGCAAGTCTAGCCTTCGGCAAGCCGCTGGCGCGTCTACATAAGCTACCAAGTCGTTAGACCGGACTACGCACAATGCAGTCTTTACCGCAAAGTCTTTACGCTGCCTACTGACTGTAGCGTGCTTTTTGGCTAATTTTTGCTTAGCCTTCTTATAGTTATTAGACTGTGGTTGACCCTTCTTCTTCTTCCTAGATACTCTCTTCTGGAGTCGTTTTAGTTGTTTTTCTGACTTCCTCAAAAATCTAGGGTTATCAACGGTTTCGCCATTTGAGTCGGTATAAAAATGATTCAGTCCCACATCTAACCCTACAGTATTGCCCGTTGGTTCCTTGTCTTCAGTCCTGTCATAATCTATACAGAACTGAGCATAATAGCCATCGGCGCGACGAACCACCCTAACTCTCTTGATTTGATTGAGTTGGTAGTAATTTAAGTCACGAGTCCCATAGAGCTTAAACGTTCCGGCTTTAAACCCATCGGTGAACGTGATGTGGTCACGATTCTCTGATAGCTTCCATCCGGATGTTTTGTACTCCACGGAACCGTGATTGGGGCGGTTTTTTTTGTACTTAGGATAACCTTTCTTCCCTGAGATTTTCTTTTTGCAGTTATCAAAGAATCGACTTATGCTAGCCCAGGTACGCTCAGACATGGCTTGTCGAGCTTGGGAGTTTAATTTCCCCGCCCAGGGGAGATCTTTACAATGCCCAAGAACTGTGCAGTATTTAGAGAAATCATTCCGACACCTTCCATGACCATCTTCCCAATAGCGAAGGCAAGCGTTACGAATAAAAAGACCAGTACGAATGGCTTCATCGAGCCTTCTATACTGGTACTCTTTACCCTTCAGCTTACCTTCGTAGACAATCATTTTACCACGTCAAACTTATAGTATAATTCTAGCACAAGCTGATTAAAACTAGCAACTATTAGTTGCTAGGCTATACGCCTCGCTCGGTTTCATCCCCTGGCTAAAGCACAGGGGCTTTCACCATCGCTATATTGTAAATCTATCGGGATTACGTTGAATACTCTGATCCTAATACTTGGGTCATCGGTGTGGGTGCGACTTTTGGATAAATTAAGATTGTTGCCTTGACTAGGGATGCCTGTGCGATCGCAAATAAGATGCTAGTCTAGCACACACTTGTCCGGAAGACCTCCTTAAAGTTGGTGGGTAATGCCCCCCCCTACGGTATATCAAGTTTCTCAATCTCTTTTCTACTCAGTCCTGTTACTTCTGTGATGGTGTCAAGATCAGTCCCTTTTTGTTTGAGTTTTCTCGCTACGTTAATCTTTTCTTGCTGTTTGCCCTCCTCAATTCCCTCCAATCTTCCCTCTGAGCGCGAACCTTCTATCAGGCTGATTTCATAGCGCCGATTTTCCATAAATCTTAGGTAGTTCGCTCTTTCTTCTGCACTCAAGCTATCTACGAGTAAATTTTCCTTCGCTTCCGCTAACCCTTGGGCGGTAAATTCCTCTTTGATTTGGCTCTTTTTCAGGAAATATATCCATTCATCTAAGGGAGTCTTCGCTACCTCGTTAAAGTTGTTGACTTTAATCACATAATACTCCGGAAAAATCTCATATACCTCTTGGATATTAAACAACTTCTGCTGGTTTATTGATAGTCCTAACCTGTCTTCTAGGTGCAAGCCCTGAAAATCTAATATCCCTTTATAAATATAATCCTCCCCCTGCCCCAGAGAAAAGTAGACGACATTGACTGAATAGACTTTTTTGATTTTACCGTAAGCTTCTCCTTTTTCCAGAAAGTCGGTAATTAATCTCGATGTGCCGTAGAGCATCCGATGAAAATAATCTTGCTCTGTATTGTTTTGCACTTCAATCAGAATTAATTCACCCTGGTCATTTTCTGCCAGAATATCGACTCGATTCAGCTTGTCATCCTCGGTTTGTTGATTGCTTTCACCTTCGAGGATTGATTGAATCTTGATGGATTTCCCCAATAACTCGCTGAGGAAACCAGCCAAAACACCATAATTCGCTTTGTTTCTCAGTAATTTTTTAATCGCCCAATCAAATCGGATGTGTGTTTGGGGCATAAGGGCATCAATGGAAACGTTTACCTAATATATTTTGACAGATTTTCGCCCTCATGATTCATGATAAGATGATCAATTCCTTCCGCCTGTTGACGTTGGGGTAGTTCCCCTGAATACCCTTTTTAACTAACGCTGCAAGTAAGTGCGATCGCATAATCGTTTAAGGATACCTGTTCACTACATTCTATCTTGGTGCTAAACGTTAAAAAAGAGAACTCTAAGCGGCACCCTTGAAAATGCCGCTCGCTCAAAAGAAATCAGGGCTTCTTCGGGTTCAGTTGACACCAAGGGGTAATGCTGTACCCCTAATCGAGCTAAATCCAAATATCGGATGTAGCATCCCCGCCAGGATAGCGCATCTCATGGGCGCGAGCAGGTCCGTTAGGTTCTTGACCAAAATCGATGTATAAGTCGGGATTAATCGAGAGTCCACCTTTTTGGGTATCACAATCAATTTGAATTAAGTAGGAACCTTTTTGGGCGATATCGGGATAAAACTGATTATCCCAACTGCTAAATAAAGAGTTCGTGGCATAGAGGCGTTTGCCATCTAAACTCAATTGCAGCATTTGCGGTCCTCCCACCCATTGATGTCCGTTGACAGGGGCGGCTTTACCCAAGACTCCACCACACCAAACTTGTCCGGTTAGCTTCGGTTTAGACGGATTACGGATATCATATTGGCGAATATCACCGTGCAACCAGTTGGCAAAATAAAGATACTGATCATCTAGGGAAAGGAGTATATCACTAATCAACGAAGGTACAGGAAAAGACCATCCCTCAACTTCCACAGGCGGCACATCAACCACCTTACTCACTTGCCACTCGCCTTTATTTTTATGCCAATGCCAAATATTACTACTTAGTGCCGCGCCAACATATCCGTGGGTACTACCGGGATTGTGGTGAAAACGAACTTCTAGGGGAATTAAACCCTCTTCACCCAGGTCTACCGATTGAATAATGTCGTGGGTTTTCCAATCCCAGAAGTTAAGCTGTTGACCATATTTACCCGCCGCCACATCATTCAAGTCAAACCCCGGATAAAAGGTGTTTGGGGCAGCCCATTCGCTGCTGACCATAATATTATGGCGGGGTTGATACCAGAAGTCGTAATTGTACTTCATCCCCTCCGCTTGATGTTCCCAGCGTCCGGCAATGTCAAAGTTTTCATCCAATAGCAGAAAACCACCCGGACCATTCCCTTCACTGTCACCTAGCATGGAGATCATCACCTGAGTATTTGCCAGACAATGAACAGTATGGGGTGCACTCAGATTGGTTTTGGCTTTGATTTCTTCGGCTTCAATAACCTTGTGCAGTTTGGGGGCTTTGGCTTCAGCCGTATCCACAATATAAATCCGACTGGAACGGATTCCAGGGATAACCAGAAAGCGGCGGGACTTGCTACTATCCCCATGGCAAGAACTGCAAGCATTCCAGCCGAAGTGGTGCAATTCATCGCCAATGTAGGGCATGGGTAGGCGATGAATCACCTGGGAGTAGGTGGGGGAAGTGGGATCAACATCAATCGTGGCTAAGTAGTCCGGTGCTTCAATTCCCGTTCCCGTATAGAGGGCGATGGTATAGAGAACCGTTTCCCGGTCTGCTTTCATTGCTGCTTCAGGGGAAGCGTAACCGGGTCCACAACAGGCATGGGTCATAGGAAAAAGTTTGATTGTTGATTTTTGATTTTATCCGATATTTGGCGCTAATTTTTCGCCCGATCTGCGATGATGGGCTTTTGCACGATGACGTGTAAGGTGTATAATTTTTACTTATGAGTACTGTCACCCATGACATTGTTGCCAAGCTCTGGAATCTCTGCAATATTCTCAAAGACGACGGAGTAACCTACCATCAGTATGTGATCGAACTGACGTACCTGCTGTTTCTGAAGATGGCGAAGGAAACCGGCACCGAGCGTCAACTTCCGGAGGGTTATCGTTGGGATGATCTAGAGGGACAAACAGAGAAGCCCTTGGAATTCTATAAGGGGCTGTTGAGCTATTTAGGCAGTCACGGCTCTACGCTGGTCAAAGAAATTTTTACCGATGCCCATTCTTCTATTAAAAAGGACACCACGATTTCCACGCTAGTCACTGAGATTGACCGAAAATTTGGGTTTCAAGCCTCGTCCTGGAAGGACGACTTTTTCTGTGTTACCATGTTGATGTCGAGTTGTTCCACGTCAGATGCTGGTCTTCGAGTTCAAGGCTAAAGGAAAGACAACTCAATACTCAGCGATT
>NZ_JAVJZI010000126.1:0-7574 GCF_040223135.1 Coleofasciculus sp. G3-WIS-01 | reverse complement strand
ATTTTGATGGAGACGACGGCTCGTATGACCACAACGGGGGCATTTCGCTGTTTTCTTTTGTACCCGAACAGAGACAATTAATGTTTCTTCAGCATCTTGGATATTTTCTGCTATAACTCCCGGCAGGTTTAGGAGCTTAGTCATTTCTCTTTTTATCCTTGCCATTTTATCTTATTATTTTAAGGTTTATTTTAATAGTTTAGCACACTAAGTACGGAAGACCCGTTTATTCGGATCAGTCATAATTGGCAGGTCGATTAATCCGGCAATTGATTTCCCAACTAAGGTTAATTTTGTTTTCAGCAGTTCTCGGATAATATGGAACTTTTTGATCGGCTGGGGAAAGCGAATTCCTAATAGGTTTAAGACAGCCAGTGCTGTATTGATCGCCTCTAGGGGTTGATTTTGTGCCGTATATGCCTGAATTTTCACTTCATAGACTTTCACTTTATCCAATAAAGACGTCGCTTGTTTTAGGACAATGGCAGCCAGGTTATCCATGTCCTGAATATTGCCACTCAAAATCGCCACTTCTACAGCATGGACATAGAGTGCTAAGGTTAGGTCATACTGACGCAACCAGCTATCGGTATCCAGACAACGAATCCCCAGGTTTAAGTAATTCCAAGCTGGTTGATATGCTGCCGCTACTTTGGCTTTTTTGCCAGCGACGAGATTCAATTGAGCCAGTTGATATCGGTCGTTTTGACTGGCTGTGGCGGTAATTCCCAAGTTCAGTTGATTGACTATCTGAAAAATTGTTGGTTTCCTGATTTCTGGGTAGGTATTTTGATACAATATTTGCCCAATTTTCCAGTGATTTTTTGGCTTTTCTTCGGGCAAAATTAGGGAATAGGCGGCTTGCTGAATGCGGTCATGAGCAAATTTATAGGTAAGGGTTAATTTATCGGGGTTGTAGTTTATTTTACCGCCGTTGTAATTTTGTCCAGTTGGGATAATTAATCCGGTTTGGATAGCATGCCATAAATGATTAGCTGTGGCTTGGCGGGAGTTCTGATAAATAAGAGATAGGGTGGCTAAATCAAAGGGGTTACCTAGACAAGCCGCTAATTTTAAGACCGTTTGGGTGGGTTCAGATAAGGATTGAATTTTTCGGGTCATGAATTCAACTACATTATCTGTGATAGTCTGAGCGCGAATCTGTTCTAAGTTCCAAGACCAAACTCCAGACGTCCGATCAATAGTCAGTAATTTATTGGTATAGAGGGAGTTAAGAAATGCTTTGATAAAAAAGGGATTGCCTCGGGTTTTTTGCCAAACCAATTCGGCTAATTTTTGGGTATATACGCCCTCAGATTTCAAGGTATCGGCAATCCATTGATTAACCTGGTGTAATCTCAGGGGAGAAAGGGAGATAGAGTTTATCCTAACTCCCTGTTTCTTCATCTGGGATACCATCAGCATCACCGGATGAGTGGGACTTACTTCGTTATCTCGATAGGTGGCAATTAATAATAGATAGTGGGTATTTCCCTGAGTCATTATTTGCTTAAGCCATTGCAATGTTCCTGTATCTGCCCACTGCAGATCATCGAGAAATAAGACGAGGGGATGTTCTTTTTTACAAAAGACTTGCAAAAAGGATTGAAACAGGAAATTCAACCGATTTTGAGCTTCTTTGGGCGGTAATTCTGGGACAGGCGGCTGTTTGCCAATCACTAATTCAATATCGGGAATAACATCACTAATTACTTGTCCATTTTCACCGAGGGCGGCTAAATTTTTCTGCCGCCACTGGTGTAATTGGGATTGGGTTTCTGTTAGTAATTGTTGCACTAAGTCTTGGCAAGCCGCCACTAAACCTTGATAGGGACTATCGCGGTGCAGTTGCTCAAATTTACCGCTAATTAAGTAGCCACGTTTTTGGGTAATTTGCGGATAGAGTTCTTTGACTAATACAGATTTGCCTATCCCAGCATATCCAGAAATGATGATCAGTTCAGGTGGTTGTAGAGATTGGTGTTTTTCTGGTGCAGAGGCGATGCGACTAAAGGCGGTGAGTAAAGATTGAATGGGCGATTTTCTGCCATAAAGTGTTTGCGGAATGTGTAAGCGATCGGCAATATCGTGGTATCCTAAATTAAATTGTTCAATTGCACCGTTTTTCCATTGCCTCAGACAGATTTCTAAATCTGCCTTGATTCCCCAAGCACTCTGATATCGTGCTTCAGGAGTTTTTGCCATTAATTTCATTATGATGTCTGAGACAGTTAGGGGTATGTCGGGATTAATTTTATGGGGCGGTATCGGCTGTTTTGCCATTAAACAATGGACTAATTCCAGTGCATCGACAGCGATAAAAGGAAGCTGGTGGGTTAGCCATTCATAGAAGGTGACGCCAAGGGAATAGAAGTCGGTGCGATAGTCGATGACTCGATTCATTCGTCCGGTTTGTTCGGGAGATATATAGGCTAATGTTCCGTCTAAACTATGAGGACTTTTCAGGTGAGGGTTTTCTTGACAAAGCTGCGTGGCGATACTAAAATCAATTAGTTTTAATTGTCCGGTTTGAGGATTCCAGACAATATGGGCTGGATTAATGTCTTTGTGAATAACTTGATTTTGATGGATTTTGCCTAACTTCTCTGTAATTTGAATCGCCAGGGTGAGAAATTCGGGTATAGAAAAAGAACGGCGTTTTAGCCAGAGTTTTAAAGATTCGCCACCAAAATCCTCCACTACTAAGATTAGTGTATTTTGGTCGTTTATCAAGTTGTAAGCTTTTAGGGTTCCCTCTAGGTTGAGGTGGCGAGTGATGGTGTATTCCTGTTGATAGCGATAGAGTTGAAGCGGAGTAGGATAATCCGTCTTGAGGCATTTCAAAATAACGGGTTGATGATTGCTATTGAAAATACCTCGATAGATCAGGGAATGATCACTTTCGTAGATTTTGCTGACAATTTTGATATCAGGCTGGACAATCATGAGTTAAATGTATTATGGCAGAAATGTTTTATTTTGCTCTAAAAATCCCCCTAATCCGGTAGAGTTTTATTAGGTAAGAGCGTTTAACTTGGCATTGGCTTAATTTATTCATTCATTCTATGATAATAACTAATTGATTGCCACATCTATTAAGAGTAGATGCGAATTGTATTGATGTACGACTTACTCCCTTGTCGGTTGGCATTTATTGTGGCTCATTAAGCTTGCTCTCGTGCAAATACATCTGGGATAGAGTTTTTTATTCCTGTTCTAGACCTTCATTTTAACGGTTAATCCCTTGGAAAAGTAACCCCTAATATGACTCAAAAGCGGGTATTTAACCGGGGTAGAGCCCCCAAACCTCTTAGGGCTAATTCATTGTGAACAGAGAAAATTAAGGTGAGGTACATTTCCTTCGCAAACCTGCATCCGTGTCAACTTAAGCCACAACCCTTGCTAATTATTGTTTTGAGCAGTTCGACACAAACTGGTGCGTGTTGCTTGCTCTCTAAGCTATTACAGGAGCGAGAGCAATCTGCAACAGACGTAGCATGCTACGTCTCTACTCCCCCTGCTTTTAGCACACAGCCAACAGGCTGATTACCACCGGAGTGATGATCATTCGACTCAAACCTGATCATTTGAGCTAAGAAACATCAATTGTCTTTTCTTCCACCCGCAGATAGATGAAGACTACTCCTAGTCCTCAATTACAGTAGGACAATACCTCATTATTTTATAAACCCATGACTTTAATTGCTGGAAAACCCACTTCATTTTGGATTGATTCAACCCCAACCTCTACATTTTCTCCCTTTATCAATAATCTAGTCGTCGATGTGGCGATTGTGGGTGGGGGAATGGCTGGATTAACCGCTGCAACACTCTTAAAACGTGCGGGTAAAACCGTTGCCGTGATAGAATCTCAACGAGTGGCAATGGGGGTGAGTGGTCATACAACGGCAAAGATAACATCGCTGCACCAGTTAATCTATGCCGATCTAATTAAGCAATTCGGGGAAGACAAAGCCCGCCTTTATGGAGAGTCTAACCAGGCGGCGATTGAGCAGGTGGCTCAACTGGTTAAAGATGAACAGATTGATTGTGATTTTAGCCGTCAAAGTGCCTACACCTTTGCCGATTCTCCAGAAAATTTGAGTAAAATTGAAGCCGAAGTGGAAGCGGCGGTAAAATTGGGACTTCCTGCTGCTTTTGTGAAAGATACTTCACTCCCCTTTCCAATTGCGGGAGCGGTGAAATTTGAAAATCAAGCGCAGTTTCACGCCCGGAAATATTTGCTCCATCTGGCTAGAACGATTCCGGGTAATGGTAGCTATTTATTTGATGATACGCGAGTTGAAGGCGTTGATGAAGATAGCCCTTGTCAAGTTAAAACGACTCGGGGGGTACTTAAAGCCAAAGATGTTATTGTCACGACAAATTTACCCATTCTGGATCAGGGACTCTTCTTTGCTAAAGCTTATCCGAAACGTTCTTATATTGTCGCCGCCTCGATTGATCCAGCCAAAGCACCCGATGGGATGTTTATTGGTGTCGGTGAGCATTATCGATCGCTGCGGACGACGCCCTACAATGGTGGTGTACTCTTACTTATCGGCGGTGAGAGTCATAAAACGGGTACAGTCACCCAGACAGAGGAACGGTATCTGCGCTTAGAAGACTATGGTCGCACCTATTTTGGCATTGATACCTTCGAGTATCGCTGGTCAACCCAGGATATGGTGTCTTTTGATAAGTTACCCTACATTGGCAAATTGACCCCAGTAAACAATCATATTTACGTCGCCACGGGATTTAGTCTCTGGGGTATGACTAAGAGTACCCTATCGGGGATGATCCTGTCTGATCTGATTTTAGGACAATCCAATCCCTGGGCAAGTCTTTATGACGCCACTCGCGCCACTCCCTTTATCTCGGAAACCTCGCTCAAAGAGAACCTGGATGTGGGTAAGCATTGGATTGGCGATCGCTTTAAGGGATTAGATGACTCCTCTTTCGCTGATGTTAGCAAAGGGGAAGGGAAACTGCTCACCCTTGATGGGAACAAAGTCGCCGCTTACCGGGATGAAAAGGGTTCAATTCATGCGGTTTCCGCTGTTTGTCCTCACTTAGGCTGTATTGTTAACTGGAATAGCGCTGAGAAGAGTTGGGATTGTCCCTGTCACGGTTCCCGTTTTAGCTGTGATGGACAAATTCTCCACGGACCTGCGGTTAAGGAGATGGAAAGGGTAGGGACCTTTTGAAGCAGGGGAAGCAGGGGAAGCTGAGGGAGCAGGGGTAGTGGGAGCATCTTGCTCCCCTTAGTTAGTCTGAGTTTCTATCTGCGCGATCGCACCCGATTCATCTGACGAAACTTAACACACTTGCGATCGCTTATAGACTAACTTGAGAGAGCTTTATATTAAGCCTCTGGCTCAATTCCAGCCGCTCTTAACTGGGCTATCAAAGATTGAACTCTTTGCTGTTCCTGTTGTGCACGTTGTCGTTCCTGCTCTACTAATTCTACTCCCCAGGGTAAAAGTTGCCCAGATTCATCCCACCACCGCAACCAATAACCCTGACGGTTTCCCTTGGTTCCTTCCCACACACCCAGAAATAAACCGAGTGTATCTATCCAGTAGCGATTCTCCTGGGGTTGTTGCAAGTCGTAACGCCCGGAATCGTTGAGCTGATACAGTTCTAGCACCCCTTGTTGGGGTTCAAAAATCCCATACTGGGGGACTCGCAACACTTGCTCATAAAAATACCATTTTCCTGGAGGATAGGTGGGTTTGATGGAATATTCACTCCCCTCTGTCTCCGAGAGAAACTCGATCACAATCCCTGGAATATCTCCTTGCAGGTGGGGTGTATAACTGCGACGGATAAACTCTTGCGACACCTGAATCCGAGGGATATACATCCAATCGGGAGCTTTAACCACAATCTTGCCATCTAACCGGGCGCAGACACCGTAATTAGTGGCGACTAGCATCGCTTCTCGCAATCGCCCCGTCACTTCTAAACTGTCGCTCAACGCGGCGGCTAATCCAGGTTGATCAATATTATCCACTGGTTCATCCGGTAAGGGGAAATCATCGGGTAGCTTCTCCCAGGTAATTTTAGTTTTGGCTGTTACCGTTGTCATCAGGTATCCTCTCCCTATCCGTAAGCCCTATTGTAGATAAGTACGAAGCGCGATCGCAGGACTTGATACACTAATAAAGCAGTGGATAGCGTCGTTCTATCCCAGACAACGACCAAGGAATGACTGGGAATGGCAGAGGATTTTTCAGTTGATCAGCTTTTAGATAAAATGAGCGAAGCCTACGAAGATGCCGGAAAGGACACGGGAGAGTGTAATGTATTGGTAATTGGCAAAACGGGTGTGGGCAAAAGTACGCTGATTAATGCTATTTTCCAATCTCGTCTAGCCGAAACGGGGGTTGGCTACCCGGTTACCCAAACCATCCGACGCTACCGGAAAAAAGGCTGTCCGATTACGGTTTATGATACACCCGGACTCGAACTCAATCCTGAACAGATTCAACAGGTGCGCTTAGATGTAGCAGAACTCATTGAAACCCAAAGACTGCAAGCGGCTAAAGAACATATTCATGTAATTTGGTACTGTTTAGAACATGAGGCGGGACGGTTTGATCAAGTTGAGGAAGAATGGCTGAATAGGCTAAATCTACAAGATGTACCAATTATTTTAGTCTTAACCCAAACTTTAACCCGAAAGCGCAGTGAGTTTCAAGTCTTCTTGGATAGTAAAAATTTACCTGTTTGTCAGGTTGTTGCGGTTCTCGCTGAGCCTAAACCCATCGATGATGATTATACGATTAAAGTCCATGGTTTAGATCATCTGGTTGAAGTAACGGCTAACCTTCTGTCTACCGAAGCACGCAAGGCTTTCCTCAGAGAACAGACGCGCAATATTACCTTAAAATCCAGTGAGGCGTTTAAATATGTGAGTGGATATGTAGCGGGTTCTGCATTAATCGGTGCGTCTCCGATTCCCTTTTCTGATGCACCGATATTAGTTACCATGCAAACTGTGATGCTGGCGAATATCACGGCTATCTTTGGCTTACCCTTTGATCGCGCCTTTACCAGCACCGTACTCTCGACGATTGTTGGGGTTGGCGGCGTGGCAACCGTTGGCAGAGCGATCGCGGCGAACTTACTTAAAATGATACCCGGTGCTGGAACAATTGTGGGGGGTGCAATCTCCGCCTCCACCGCCGCCGCCCTAACGTTGGCACTGGGTTTAGCTTATATTGAATCCCTTAAATATTACCTGAAACGTAAGCTGGAGGGGAACGAAATTCCTCTATCTGAATTAGCAAAAATCATTCTTGAACAATATAAGTTTTATGCCAAAACTGGTCAAAAAATCTTGAACGAGGAACCCATAACACCCCCTCGCCAGATTGATATTGATTGAATACTGTCTAATTTGCGATCGCGCTTTCAGTTTCTTGACTTTCCTCAAGGGGTCTATAGGAGCGCACATTTTCCCATTCTCTTAAATTACTATAAATAACCGCAACAGTCAAGCCCAGCTCAATTACTGCCCTAGGGCATCTTTCTGCTTATCTGGTTAATTCTATTTGTTGAATACT
>NZ_JAVJZI010000124.1:0-72587 GCF_040223135.1 Coleofasciculus sp. G3-WIS-01 | reverse complement strand
TCCCCAATCATCAATTCCCAATAATCCCCAATTCCCAATCCCCAATCATCAATTCCCAATAATCCCCAATTCCCAATCCCCAATCATCAATTCCCAATAATCCCCAATTCCCAATCCCCAATCATCAATTCCCAATCACGGCGATCGCGGAACCAAAACAGATATCCCTTGTGGAATCAGGCTAAATTTTGCTGGCGTAGAAGTAGTAATTTCTCCATCCGTATTAATAGAACGAGGTTTGCGAGTATAAATCTCAAATTCTGTACCATGGAGAGTACGGACGCCGGGTAAATCCGTGTGACGCCCCTGCCATAACGCAGGTAGCATAGATAAAATATGCCACCAACGACGCATTTCCAGACTGTAAAAATCCAGCATCTGATCATCAATTTTGGCATCATGAAACACGGTCATTCCCCCACCATAATGTCGCCCATTCCCGATGGCAATTTGAATCGTTTTAATCTGAATTGATTCTCCATTCATGCGAATTTCTGCCCGAAAAGGACGCGCGTGCCAAATCACCTTTAACGCTGTAGCTAGGTACGCTAAAACTCCCCAGCGACTTTTGGCTTCTTTGGTAAGGGACTGAGTAATTTGCACACTCAATCCACAACTGGCAACATTAAAAAAGTATTTATCATTAACCAAGCCCAAGTCTATTTTATGAGATCGACCTTTAGCAATCACCTCGCAAGCTTTCAGTAAATCAACGGGAATTTCCAACGTCCGCGCCAAATCATTCGCCGTTCCCAAGGGTAAAATGCCTAAGGGTAACTGAGTATCCACTAACCCCTCTATCGCTGCATTAAGCGTACCATCACCACCACCAATGATTACTAGGTCTACCTGATGTTGATAGTGACGGATTATTTCCGGAAGCTTTAGTGGATCTTCGGTTAATTCTTCCAGTAAAGTCACACCCAATTGCTTAAGTTGATCCAGGGCTTCCGATAGATGCTCCTGTCCGTGACGAGACTGACGGTTGACTAAAAGTAATGCTTTTTTAGGCGACAACTGGGGATTCATTCGTCATTTGTCCTTCGTTATTTGTAAGGGTTTGAGAACTCCTTACAGAACTGGTGGAGTGTTGAGTTTATTTCCACCGACTTACTTACTACATCTTATCGGTTTGATGCGATCGCACATCTTCTAACAGGTGGATAATTGCATTTCCATTCCACCAGTTGTCCAACCCCTGTAATCCTCATGTAGGGGCGACCCGCTTGGCTTAATCAACAACTAGAGAAACAGGGCGGGTTTACTCACATTGAGGTGCAACCGAAAAGATAGTAGTAAAACCCGCCCCTACAGAGGATCGGGTCGCCCTGTCCCTCGGTTATCGGGGTTGAATGGATGTGCGATCGCGTCTTCCGATCGGGATAGATAGGAATATGCGATTCAACAGCAACTAGAGCAATAATAATTCTGTAGGGTGGGCATTGCCCACCTCCATATAACCAATGACCGATAACCGAGCAACAAAACCTGCCCAGATTGTCTCTAAAACCCCATCTTCTTAGTCTAGTAAAGATAATGCCAGTAGCGACCTGTACTCCCCTACGTTCATCTAACATTACTAAAGTAGCGTTTTGTTAAACCCTTATCAAGGAAACCCTGGTGCGTAGCGCTATAACTGCACCGGCTTTTTCTTCCCCCCAAATAACCCCCGAATCCAGTGATACAAGTTATCCACATAAGTAAATAACACCGGCACCACCACCAAAGTTAACAGGGTTGAAGTCGTAAACCCACCAATTACCGCGATCGCCATGGGACTGCGTACCTCGCCATCCGCCCCTAATTCTAAGGCAATGGGCATCATCCCAGCAATCGTGGAAACTGAAGTCATCAGAATCGGACGTAACCGAGACACCCCCGCCTCCACTACCGCTTTAAACTGGGGTTTCCCTTCCTGCATCCCGGCTAAAGCAAAGTCTACTAACAAAATGGCATTTTTAGTCACCAATCCCATCAGCAAAACAATGCCAATCAAAGCAAACAAACCCAATTCTTTCTGCGTCACTAACAACCCCAGTAACGCCCCACCCACCGATAACGGTAGTGCCACTAAAATCCCAAACGGATACAAGAAATTGTTATAAAGCAAGACCAAAATAGCATAAATCGAGAGAATCGCCGCCCCTAATGCGGTGGCAAACCGGGTAAAAATATCCTGCATAATCTTGGCATCCCCAGCCGGTTCCTCAGCCACATCTGGCGGGAGGGGATTCATAGCAGGTAATGCTTTCACCTTTTCTAACGCATCTCCCAGGGCAATTCCTTCTAAATTTGCCTCTACCGATACCTGACGATTGCGATCAAAACGGTCAATTTGGGCAGGACCACTCCCCAAACGAATATCAGCAACCGCACTAATGGGCACCAGAGTCCCATTTTGACTGGGAACCTGTAAATTTTTCAGGGTACTAATATCTTCGCGAGTTTCCGGGTCAAGTTGTACCCGAATCGGAATTTGCCGATCTGCTAAATCAAACTTTGCCAGATTCGACTCATTATCCCCAATTAAAGCCAAGGATGCCGTGCGAGCGATCGCGCCCACAGAAACACCCAAATCCGCCGCCCGTTCTGGATCAGGCTGAATCACAATTTCCGGCTTAACTAAACTGGTACTAGAGGTAACTTCCACCAATCCTGGAATATCCCGCATCTGCTTTTCCAAGCTTTCCGCCGTTTGCGTCAAGGCGGGGGCATTTTCACTCTTGAGAACAATCGATAAATCCTTACCTCCTCCCCCAGCACCTTGACTTTGGAAACTAATCCGCGCCCCTGGAATAGTTCGGAACACCTGGCGCATCTCTTGTTCAAATTCCTGCTGAGAAACCTCGCGTTCATCCTGGGGGATCAGGTTGGCGTAGACTGTACCCGAATTGATATTATCCGCCGTAGTAAAAACCTTCTCAACCGCCGGATTTTCTTGCAACGATTGGTTGAGTTGTGCCATGATATCTTTTGTGTCACTCAGGGTCGATCCGGGTGGTAGTTCAACCATCACCGTACTCAAGCCCGTATCGCCACTATCAAATAACCCCTTGGGAATTAACGGCACCAGTTGTAAACTAGCGATAAAGAAGACAACCGCCATTAATAAAGTCGTAATCCGATGGCGCAATCCCCAATTGAGGATATTGCGGTAAGGGTGAATCCGTTTTTTTCCGGTTCCCTTTTGCCTATTCCCTTTCGGTTTAAGCAAATAAGCACTCAACATTGGTGTCATGGTACAAGCCACCAGGGTAGAAAACATGGTGGATACAGCAACAGTGACGCCAAAGGGTTGGAAAAACTGACCCGGTATACCCCCCATAAATGCCACAGGAATAAACACTGCCACAATGGTTGCTGTTGTCGCCACCACAGCTAAACCAATTTCTCGTGAGGCATCTAATGCGGCTGGAAAGGGCTTTTTACCCATATCTAAATGTTGGTCGATGTTTTCAATCATACAAATCGCATCATCGACCAAGTTACCTACAGCTAAAGCTAAGGCTAAGAGAGTCATCCCGTTTAGGGTGTAACCGAGGGCTTTCATCACCCCAAATGTGGGAATAATTGACAGAGGTAAAGCTGTAGCTGTAATCAGCGTCACTCGCCAATCCCGCAAAAACAATCCAACGGCAATAACGGTGAGAATACAGGCTAAAATTAAGGCATCAATGGTGGCTTGATAGGAATCCCGAATCGCATCAGCACGGGTGAAAATCAGTTCAAGATTCACATCGTTTGGTAGGGTTCCCTGCAATTCGGCAACCGCCTCACGCACCCCTTCTTCCACGGTGACTAAAGTGCTACCTGTACTCCGCAGCACCGAAAAAGCCACGACTGATTCCCCATTCAAAGACGCCGCCTGTCGCTGTTCGGCAAAACTATCCTCTACTTCCCCTAAACTGGATAAGGGAACCGTCGCGCCATTGGGGAGAACAATCCGATACCCTCTTAATTCCGCAACCGTCTTGGCACTTCCCAGAGTCCGAATATTTTGCTCACTTCCGCCAACATTTCCCCGCCCTCCGGGTAAGTCAATATTTAAATTCCGGATTTGATCATTGACTTGGGTGGCAGTAATTCCGTAAGCTTGTAAACGACTCGGATCAAGGTCAACTCGAATTTCCCGATCCACACCGCCCAAACGGTCAATTTGAGCTACACCGGGTACATTCAGGAGGGCGCGGCTAATCGTGCGATCGACTAAATCGCTTAATTGCTCCACCGATCGCGTCTCAGATGCCACGGCGTAGGTCATAATTGAACCGCCAGCAAATTCTAGACGCTTGACAATCGGTTCATTCACATCCTGGGGCAAATCTTGGCGAATTTGGGCAACGGCATTCCGCACATCATTCGTGGCGCGATCGCTATCGGTTCCCAAGACAAAGCTAACGGTAGTGGTAGAAATCCCTTCCGTCACAGTTGAGGTGAGTTCATCAATGTTTCCCAACCCCGCCACCGAATCTTCTATTTTCTTGGTGACTTGAGTTTCTAATTCTGTGGGTCCTGCACCGGGTTGGGTAACCGTTACCATCACGGCGGGAATATCGATATTTGGATTACTGTCAATTCCTAACCGAAAAAAGGACACCAAACCAAAGATGCCCAAAATTAGGAATAAGACGACAGTAGGAACTGGTTTTTTAATTGACCAAGCGGAGAGGTGGAAAGACATAAACTTCGTTTGTAGTTGCGATGCAAGCGCCTTACACCAATTTAACATTGTACAGTTTGAAGCGATTATCGTTGGTAACGATAATGTAATCTTCTGCTTTTGCCTGAGCGATAATTAGGCGGTCAAAAGGATCTTGATGATGAAAGGGCAAATGCTGCAATACTTCATAATGACTAAACTTAGTGTCTAAAATTTGAAACTGATTATTTATTAGCAATAGTTCTAATTCAGATAAAGAAATTGACAAAGACAACTTACTGATACTAATTTTAATGGTCATTTCCCATAAGCTAGCTTGACTGACATAAATGTTATTGGCAGGATTAGCAATTAATTTTTGTGCCTGTTGAGAAAGCTTAGTATTGCCTTCGACAAACCAAATCAGTATATGAGTATCAATTATATAGTTCATGGTAGCATATAGTCTTCAAAACCTGGAGGTGTTGAATCAAAATCATCAGCCACATAAATAAAAATACCTTTACCACAACCAAATTGACGGGGTTTATCAGGGATTATCTGTCCCACTGAATGTTTTTTTATAGTCTGGATTTCATTTAAAAGTTGAACATCTTGTACTAATAAAATCCACTGAATCAGTTCTAGTTTGATTGCTTCTATTTTCATTGGCTTTTACAGATATCAGTTTTTTCTGGTATTGACCCAATCAGTTGACAACATTAACTTTATCGCCATCTTTGAGATAAGCGGCACCTTTAACCACGACGCGATCGCTCCCAGACAACCCACTTTTAATTTCAACACGATTATCACCGAGGGGTTCTCCCACCTCAACAGGCTGGGCTTTGACGGTGTTATCGGGTTGCAGGATATAGGCGATCGCACTGCCGTCACTTTGGGGCAGTATCGCTTTGGCGGGTAGGGTTAGCCCTTGGGAGGCTGAGGTGGTAATCGATGCCCGTAAAAACATGCCCGGTTTTAATGAGGCTGAGGCGGGTAAATCGATCTTCACCTTCGCCTGACGGGATGCTTCATCCACCATCGGGTCAATTTCCCGAACCTTGCCCGATAGTTTTAAGCTACTATCGGCGTTTGAGGTAATGATCACTGATTGTCCCGGACGAATTTGGGGAAGTTGAGTTTCGGGAACGTTGGCAACCAGTTCTAGGCGTCCGTTTTCGATTATTTTGAATAGAGTTTGGGAGGGGGAGGTGACATCTCCCACACGGGCATCGCGTTCGGCGATTTTACCACTGACGGGGGCAACGACTCGCGTGTTGTTGAGTTGTGCCATGGTGGATTGCACTTGTGCCTGTGCCTGTGCCAGTTGGGCTTCGGCTTGGGTAATGACTTCCCGCCTAGGTCCTGCTTCGAGCTGGGCAAGTTGCTGCTTTGCTTCTCGTAACCGGGCTTGTGCCTGTTCGAGTTGGGAACGGGTGCTGCGTTCTTGATTGTAGACTTCATCTAAGCGATCGCGGGCGATGGCACCTTCAGATTGGAGTATTTTATTGCGCTCAACCCGTGTTCTGGCTAATTCTAAGTCTGACTCGGCGGCGGTAACGGCAGATTCAGCGCTGCTGACGGCTTCTTTAGCACGGGCAATTTCTTCACTACGGGAACCTGCCCGAAGTTCCGCGAGGCGGGCTTCGGCTTGAGCAACGGAGGCTTGGGCTTGATTTAATTGTGCCTGAAGCACCGAATCATCAAGACGGGCTAATAATTGTCCCGCTTTGACAACCTGCCCTTCTTCTACTAATACCTGTTGAATCTGTAAGCCTGTCGCCTGAGACATAACTGGGCTCATCTCAAAAGCAGCAACGCTTCCGGTGGCGTCTAAGCTGCGGCTGACGCTTTCTGATGCCACTTGGGCTACGGTTACGCTCTGGCTAGGGGCAGATGAGGTGGCGACAGGGGGTGCTGCTGTGGGTGCGTCTGACTGTTGAGAAGAAACTAAACGGTTAGCCCCTAAGGCTAAGAGGACACCAATGCCGATGCCTAAAAACAGCCCCTTTCCTCCAGATAGCCAACCCGGGTTAGATTTGTGAGTTTCAGGTACGACATAGCCATCTGCATCCTGCTCAAAGGGGTCAGGTTCAGCGTCAGGGACATAGAAGACGACATCGACATCCTGTTTGAGTTCGGCAGGCTTAGGGATAGGGGAAAGATTTAATTGGGTTTTCTGGTTGGGATTTGGGGCTGTCTGAGTCACGGTTATTCCTCTTTTACGGCTCGAGGTCGCTAGTTTTGTAAAGATAACTTAATGAATATCGGGTTACTTTCCTTAACACTACTTTACATTGTAGCGCACTCTTGACCAGGCGGTTGATTGGGGGGAATCCGAAAATTCTGTTCAGGAGGGAAAAGGTACGGATAGATACCCTCTTGGGGGGGAGGCTGGAGTGGGGATAGATATAGCCTTTCTTTAAGATAGGGCAGGCGTACTCATGTACACATCACCCATTGGAGTTATCCAATTGAGTGATTTGGTGTAAATAAGGCAGATGGCACAAGGGCATTATATAGATCTTCTAGATCTTCAATTGATGATAAATCCAATAAAATAAAGTAAAATTTAGGATTTATAGACAATAAAATTGAATTAGTATACTGAAATACTTTTGATTCAGATACTCGGTTCCCATGTCTGCTGCTGATGGCTACTGCATTCGCGCAATACTACCTGACCCTAATCAGGAATGTTAATCTGAAGTGTGGTTTTGCTCGCATCTGCACTTCTTATGTGTATTAGAATACTTTACCACCTCATTGGTCAGGAGTTGAGACAAAGGTCTCTGGAAACCATCTTGATTATCCCCTTTGTCGTGTCAATTGCCGCGATAGTAGGGTTAGTGGGATATTTGGCTTTCAGCAATGGACAAACCGTCAATGAGGTGGCTTCTCAATTACATCATGACACTCGCGATCGCGTCCAGTCGCCCCTCCCTACTGACTCAGCTACTCCTGCTCTGATTCATCCTATCCCTGTGAATACTATTTATCTCAGTCAGAGCAATTTACCCAGTAGGCACATTATACAGCCCTCTAGAGTAGACCAGACTCTCCCAAATTTTATCGGCAATGCTTATAGTCAGTTAAATTTAGCTAAAATTAACAAGTTTCTGTCGCCTAAAAATCTTAACACGCCCACGACGATTATTTTATGTCTAGGACTATTCGTGAGTACGACAGGGATAGTCATGCTGATCGCCCCTTGGATAACTAAGCTAATCTGCCATTCTGCTACTAAAGCCCAAGAAGACTCTCGTGTTCAAGATTTATTTAAATACATATTTAATGAATCGGCTGATGCAATATTTATAGTTGATGCAGAAACCCTTTTAATTTTAGATTGTAATCGCCGTGCCATGGAACTCTTTGAAGCCAAACACAAGCAAGAGTTACTCAATACAGAGGGACATCTCCTACAGAAAGAAAGGTTTACGGCTGAAAAACTCCATTTTATCGCCCATGAAGTGAAGCAGTACGGATATTGGCATCAAGAGTTAGAATATATTAGTAAAAAAGGTAACGTATTTTGGGGAAACTTGGCGGTTCGAGCAATTGATGTAGCGGGTCAGAAAATGCATTTGGTACGGGTGAGTGATATCACTGGGCGAAAACAAGCCGAAGCAGCCTGGCAAATTCGTCAACGCCAAGAAGCCGCGATCGCGCAACTGGGTCAAGAGGCATTAATTGAGGCAGATTTATCCATCTTAATGGATTGGACAGTTACCCTGATTGCTAAAACTTTGAATGTAGACTATTGCAAAATTCTGGAACGTTTACCGAATGGAGAGGAGTTACTTCTTTTAGCAGGATTCGGCTGGAAAAGGGGATTAGTTGGTCAAGCCACGGTGAGGATTGAAAAAGAGTCTCAAGCGGGTTATACGTTGCTCTGTAGGGAACCAATTATTGTCACAGACTTACGCACAGAGACACGATTTCAGGAGTCACCTTTACTCCAGGAACACGGCGTTGTCAGTGGGATGAGTATGAGAATTCCGGGTCAAAACCAACCCTTTGGTGTGTTAGGGGTGTATACTACCCAGAAACGCCAATTTACGGACGATGATATTTACTTTTTGCAAGCAATTGCCAATATCATTGCTACAGCAATTGAGCGCAAACGGGTAGAGGAAGCCTTACGGGAGAGTGCGTTGCGGGAGAGTGCGATCGCGACTGTCTTGCAACGAATGCGTCAAACCCTCGATACTAACAAAATATTCACAACGACAACAGAAGAATTGCGCCATGTCTTGGAATGCGATCGCGTCGCCATCTATCGGTTCAATCCCGATTGGAGTGGCGAGTTTGTGGCTGAGTCTGTGGCGGATGGCTGGGTGAGTCTGACTACGGAACAGCAAAATGATCCGTCTCTCAAAGCCGATGCTCTAGAATCAGAACGTTGTATCATCAAAACCTGGGATGGTTCAGAAAACCCTTGTGTATCCAATCCCCCATCCGATGACTCGCTACAAGATACTTATCTCAAAGACACTCAAGGCGGTGCTTATAGCCAAGGCGTAACCTATCGAGTTGTCGCCGACATTTATCAAGCTGGATTTACCCCCTGTTATATCAATCTCCTGGAACGATTTCAAGCCAAAGCCTACATCAATGCGCCTATATTTTGTGGTCAAAAACTTTGGGGATTACTCGCCATCTATCAAAATTCTAGTCCTCGCCCTTGGCGAGAATCAGAAATTAGTGTTGTGGTGCAGATAGCCACTCAGTTTGGCGTCGCCGTACAGCAGGCTCAATTATTGCAAAAGACTCAAGAACAAGCCTTAGATTTGGAACTCACTTTAAATCAACTAAAACGCACCCAAGCTCAATTAATTCACAGCGAAAAAATGTCCAGTCTTGGGCAAATGGTCGCAGGTGTGGCACACGAAATCAATAATCCTGTCAGTTTTATTTATGGTAATCTGACCCCCGCTAAGGAATATTTTCAAGATTTAATTCGTCTGATTCAGACTTACCAAAAGACCTATAGCATTCCCACAGCAGAACTTCAACAACTTATTGAAGAAATTGACCTAGAATTTATACTCGACGATTGGCAAAATCTGCTCAAATCGATGGAAGTTGGCACCGATCGCATCCGTGCCCTTGTTCTATCCTTAAGAAACTTTTCCCGCTTGGATGAAAAAGAAATAAAGCGGGTTGATATTCATGAAGGCATTGATAACACCCTGGTAATCTTACAGCACCGATTCAAGACAGCAGGTAATAGCCGAGGGATTCAGGTGATTAAACATTATAGTCAATTGCCATTAGTAACCTGTTATGCCAGTCAGTTGAATCAGGTATTTATGAATATTCTGAATAACGCGATCGATGCTTTGGAAAACCAACCTTCACCACGATTCCTTACTATCTCTACTGAGGTAGATTCTGGACTCAAACAACCAACCACGGAGGATGGAAAAGCGAAAAATGACTTTATTGTTATCCGAATTTCCGACAATGGTTCGGGTATCAAGGAAGATATTATGCCAAAAATATTTGACCCATTTTTTACCACCAAGCCTGTCGGTAGCGGTACAGGTTTAGGATTATCAATTAGCCATCAGATTGTCGTGGAAAAACACAAAGGGCAAATCTATTGCACTTCAACTCCTGAGCAAGGAACTGAATTTATAGTAAAAATTCCATTGGCAAACAGGTGATTGTGGAAGAGATAAAAAAAGGCAGATAAAAGTCCGCCTTTCCAGATACTCACCCAAATTTTGCTGGTATGGGGATAACCGATTACATCTCGCGCACTAGCGGTTTACCATCTTTCACTTCACCGATTAGCACCACATTAGCTACACCGACAAATAAACCATTCTCTAAAACACCAGGAATATTATTAAGTGTCTTTTCTAATTCACCTGGGTTATCAATAGAATCAAAGGTAACATCAATCACCATATTTCCCTGATCGGTTACGACGGGTCCAGCTTTCTTGACCCCCATGCGTAATTCGGGTTTTCCCCCCAATTTCTCAATCGCCCGCATCACAGGTGCATAAGCCATGGGAATAACTTCTACAGGCAGTTTAAACGTTGAACCTAGACGCTCAACCAGCTTACCACTATCGACAACCACAATAAATTGAGCGGCTAGAGAATCCACAACTTTTTCACGAGTATGCGCTGCACCACCGCCTTTGATCAAATTCTTTTGCGGATCAACTTCATCAGCGCCATCAATGGCAACATCAATATGGTCTACGGCATCTAAGCTAGTTAAGGGAATACCATGCTCTTTAGCTAAAACCTCTGCCTGAAATGATGTGGGAATCCCCTTAATATCCTTCAGGTCGCCTTTTTTGATGCGATCGCCGATATACTGAATTGCATAAGCCGTCGTTGAACCTGTACCTAAGCCAACAATCGTCCCAGATTTCACCCGTTCAGCCGCCGCTTTGCCGACTTCTTGCTTCATCAGCTTAACGGGGTCAGTTTCTGCACTCATACTAAAATCTCCTTCTTCGTTGTGAATTACTCAGGATTGGGTATATTTCATCGTTGGTTTAACGATGCCCAGATTTCAGGGGTCACCCCAAAAGTAAGAGTATCACTGTCGGTAGAGATTTAGCGATCAAAGTTACCTGGAATTTGGCAACAAAGGTGGACACGGTAAATTTTTAGCACAATCATCTGCCTTTACCGTGTCCTACGGTTAGCGCGGGTTTTCTAACGCCGCCTTTGTCTGTGTTCGAGTTAAGTGGGTTTGACTTTTGATTCAGACCAACTCTAGGAATTATTCGGTTGTGCCGCCAAAAGTTCCTTGAGTTTTGCCAAATCAGCCGCCCACCGGGGGTCAGGTTGAACTGAACCAGAATCGGGTGTTTGGGAGGGGGAAGAACTCCGTTTGGATTTTTTATTACCCCCTCCCCGACGTCCAGGAGCACTACCACCACCTCCAGATGGGCGAGATTCCTCCTCACTGGCACTTTTTGACTTGGGCTGGGCTTTTTCGATTTTCAAGGTGCTGTCTTTAAAGACGTGACCGTTGAATTGCTCAATAATTTGCTCAGCCAACTCATCATTGGGAACGGTGACAAAGCCAAAGCCGCGACATTTTCCCGTTTTGCGATCTTTAATCACTTTTGTGGAAACCGATGGACTCGCTTCAGCAAAAATTGCTTGCAGTTCATCGCGATCAACGGGTTCTTTAGGCAGGTTGCCAACGTAAAGACGAACGGACATGAGAGATACCTCCAGATGTGATTGAAATTCAAATCCATGAGCATACACCAGCAATTGGGGTAGCTCAGGATCGAGAAAATGGATGAACTATTGCTACGTCCAGATATTTTTCCACTGATCCTGACCAACCTCAACAGCACAGACTGATGTAATAAAATCAAACTCTTTTGACCATTTACACGGTTTAGCTACGATCCTTTTATGAACTCCGGGTCGTAATTATTAGGTTTGAAGCTAATGCTTGGGCTTATATCTCTAATTATTACAGAATATTTACACTATTGTTAACCTAACACAAATTGCCGCAGGCAAGCTAGTATAACAGAAATATTTGGGTTTTTAACCAGATGTGAGCGATTGAGGACTCACGAGTAGGGCTAATCAAGTCGGATCAGGGATAACTCTTAAGGACAAACAGTGGCGGACGCTATGAGATAGGGGCGTGGTAAAGGATTCAACCGATGCGATCGCACCTCCTAATTGTTTGACTGTCCCCTTGAGATCATCAGTTTCCGCCTCTGTCCAGTGACCCCGATACAAAATCCCTAAACCCCCCGGTTTCAGGAAGGGTAAAGCGTAGTCCGCACAAGCCGATGCCGAACTCACGGCACGAACGAGGGCGATATCATACCGTTGGCGATGGTGACGTTGTTGTCCAACTTTTTCTGCCCGACCGAGTACAGTGGTAGCATTAGGGATGGCTAACTGGGGAATCAGGGTATCGAGAAAGGTAATTTTTTTGCGCGTCGAATCGAGTAAGGTCACTGAACTCGAAGGAAGCGCGATCGCGACAGGCAATCCCGGAAATCCTGCACCTGTACCAATATCAATAATTTTCAGCGGTTTCTCCTCCCCTGACAACAGAGAAACCACCCCTCGTAGCGAATCCCATAAATGCTTTTCCCAAAATTCCTCCGGTTGGGTGATGCGGGTTAAATTCAACTGACGATTCCCTGCCACAATCTCAGCATACAGGCGCTGAAACTGCTGGTGTTGACTCTCGGTAGGTTGCCAATTTAAGGTTTCTTGCCAAACCTCAACCATCTCCGGGAGCAATTGTGTATTGTTCATCCGACTGTTCCCTGTTAAGAGTTCCCTGTTTTCTGTTCCCTGTCTAATGACAAACGACAAATGACTAATGACTCTTGACAGCCGCTTTTTGTCCCAGACTAGCCCGGTCAACGGAGTTAAGTTCACCCTGTTGGATTGTCCAACAGCAGTCAGCAATTTGCAATAACTCACCCGCATCGTGAGTCACAACCAGTAAAGTCCAATGGGACTTGAGTTTTAAGAGCAAACTTGCTAGCTGGCGGCGCATTGACCAATCCAGTCCGGCTGTTGGTTCGTCTAACATTAATACTGTTGGTTGGCGAATCAATTGAACCGCTAAGGCTAAACGTCGCTGTTGACCGCCACTGAGAGCATGAGGAGACGTATACAGAGAAATCTCACCGAGTCCAACTTCACTTAAAGCTTCCTGAACCCGTTCTGAACCCAATTCTGGGTGTCCCATTCGCAATTCCTCTAGCACCGTACTCCCACAAAAGTGCCGTTCAGGAAACTGAAACACCAATCCGGCGAGCTGTTGTAAGTGATCAGGCGTCAGTTCCTGTTCACCCCAGAATATATCGCCCGATGTCGCTTGAGCTAAACCTGCCAAAATTTCCAATAAAGTGGTTTTGCCAGACCCACTGCGACCGATAATCAGTCCTAGTTGTTGCGGTGCGAGTGTTAGAGTCAGACCTTTTAAGATAGCGGTGGGGGTAGCGGGCGGGTGATAAGTTATATTTTTGAGATAAAGCATCCAAATCCGTTAAGCAAAAAGATGGTCGGATCTTTTTCATTGTGGCATCGATTGTCTTAGGATTGCGGACGGAACCTCCAATTCCCGCCAACGTCGAACGTTACCAGACATTAGTTGTAGTTAAGACATGAATCATTGGTTGCCAACCCCCCGACGAACCGTAAACGCTTTAGCTGGTGCAGCGATGATGGTTGTCAGTTTTTGGGTGACTCCGAGTTTAGCTGGCGATCCCTTTCGTCCCAGTAATCCCCGCAATATTGGCGATAATACGGAAGCGGCATTTGAATCGATTTTCAAACAGGGTGATTATCAAGCCGCCAAGGACTACCTCCAGCAAGCTAAAGCGAGTGAGGGCAATGATCCGCTAGTCTATGCCATGCTCGCTGCGATCGCGTACACTGAGCGAGAGTTAGAAACCCTGAATAATTACGCCACAAAAACCCGAACCACGGCTGAACAACTGATCACATCTGATCCACTACGCGGTAATCTTTACACCGCTGTCGGTCACTTTTTAGAAGGAACCTATAATTTTGAAAAAGAAGGTCCGGTTAGAGCGCTGAGTAAACTCCAGAAAGTCTTTCAATATTTAGACGCCGCCAAAGCAATTGATGCTACAGATCCAGAACTCAACTTGCTCACCGGTCACATGGATTTGATGTTAGCTGTCAATGTCCCCTTTGCTGACCCCGCTAATGCCATTGAAAAGTTAGAAACTCATGGCTATCCCAAATATCTGACGTATCGGGGGATTGCCGTTGCTTATCGAGATTTGAAAAAATATTCTCAGGCGATGGATTATGTCGAACGCGCTTTGGCAATGACGCCGGATAATCCCGAAGTTTTATACCTGAAAGCCCAAATTTTAGTCCATCAAGATAAACCGGAAGCAGCGCTAGACTACTTTAAAAAAGCCTTAGAAAAATCGGATCAACTTCCCAATTATTCTACGGGTCAAATTGTCTACGAGCAATGTAAAGTGCAAGAAGAGGTTGATAATATAGATCGAGATTGTCGGGGAGAACGAAACCGCGCAAGAGTTGGTAATTACTGAGGATTAGTGGAAGATGGGAGAGCCGGCTTGTAGTAAGCACTTTAGTGCTATAAAGCCTAGCTGGAGAGGGCTTTAGCCCTCACTACAAAACAAATCTATTCCACAATTTTAGCTGTGTCAGTCCACTACTTACTTGCCTTACGCTGTGATTTGATGGCTTTAGCTGTCATTCTATCAACCCAGGCTGGCGCAATTAATTTTAACCATAACCCAAAACGCCCTTTGGGAGTCATAACTAATTCTCGCCGACGCTGTACCATCGCCTGAAGAATCTGATTCACGCACTCTTCTACAGACATGGCTTGGTGCGATTCATTTTGTAAACTGGCTTGTATTGGTGTACCGTCTCCACCTAAGACGCGATACGTTCTGAACGAACAGGCTTCGCCAACGCGAATCGTTGTGGCGACGAATCCCGGTGAAACCACCAACACATCTACCCCCGTCTCCCGTAACTCAATCCGTAGGGTATCAAAAAAGCCTTGCATCGCGTGTTTACTGGCGACATAACCGCTGCGGGTGGGAACCCCATTACCACAGAGGGAAGAAATGGCGACTAATAATCCGGGTTCTCCTGGACTTTGGGGAGAAACCCCACTTGATCCTCAGAAATTTCAATAAGATCAAAGCTATTAATTTCATATCTTAAATCGTAAATATCAAATAAAAAAATCATTAATTCCCGAGTGAATTCTCGTTGGGGAGAAGTTGGATGAATTTGATTCATCAACTCTTCTATATTTTCCTGCTGTCCAGTTATTACATTTTCTTTGACAAGATCTTGAATTTCTTTTAAATCTTGTGGATTATAGTTATCGTATTCAGTCAGTTGTTGAGCCGTATTGTATTTACTAGCATCAAGCTCACCTGCCAATGTTTTTAATCCGTAACCATTCAGGGATAATTCAACCAAGAATATCAGCAGTAAATTCGCTAAAACTGTTTTCATTAAAATAAACATAGCATTTGCCCCTACATTAGATACTTATAGCACTTTCTGGTCTGATGTGATACCTGGATAAGGGCGCAAGCTTTGCGCCCCTACAGGATGAATCGCTAGATTGATTGGGAATCTCCTTTGTTGGTGGATTGACGCTGACGTAATTGCCCCAAACTACCGCCGAAAACCCCGACTAAAAACAATCCGAATAGTGCGGAAGGTTCTGGCACATCTTTGGCGATAATAAACGCATTATCCTGAATTGTCGTAATATCCGTATTGCGGACAATAATATCCGAAAGCGTCGTATCGCCAATATCTGGTACTAAATTCAGGAGATCCTGATCCGCCAGATAAAAGAAGCGATCGCCATCCTGTAAACGCTGGAATTGATCTGAGATAATTACATTGAACAGTTCGCCAACCATCCCACCTTTATATGCGTCTTCGGCAATCCCACCCATCCACAAATCGACTAAATCAATGTTATCCTGACCATCGGTTGTGCCGTAAATATCTCGGAAGCGCTGGGCAATTTCGGCGTTGGATGTAATTTGATCAAAACTCGTGTATCCGCCTAAACCCAACCCCCGACGCGCTGCATTATAACCGGGAAGTCCATGATCTCGTCCCCGTTGGATATTCACAGCGGGTAAATCCAATCCACCGTTTCCGGCTGGGAAGAGGAAATTCCGGACATCATCGACGATGAATGCATCAATAGTTTGCGATTTTTGAGAGGCTAATCCTAACAGCAACGAATCAATCCCGTTATTGGTAATTTCTTGGAGATTAAAGAAACTATTTCTCAGGGAAATACTACCCGCCGATGTGCCATCATTGTTGATCCGTTGCAATTCTGGGGATAGCATGGTGTGACCGACTCGGTAGGCGGCGGTAGAGAATTCGTTGCTGATACTGGGGTTTACGGTTTCATCGTAGCGACTATAGGGATCGATCGCCCCCTCACCCAAGAGTAAAGGCAAAAACTCATTGTAGGTAATTGCCTGAATTTGGGCACTGACAATCCTACGGGCGGTTTGATAGATATAATCGTCTACAGAAAGTCCAGCGTTAGCCGCTTTTTCGGGAGTTGTCGGATCAGCCACAATCTCCTCGGCTAACCGATTGTGTTCCCGCACAAACAGGGTATGAACTGCTGTTAAGCCAATCTGTTCATTTGCCCGCGCATCCCCAGCGATAAATAGATTGTCAGGGCTGACACCAAAGGGATTGGCATTCGGTAAATTTTCGGTATTAAATGGTAATAGATTACCTGCACTGGTTTTGAGTTTTCCGCCGTCTCCAGTTCGCAAAAAATGCGCCCGTTCTAAGTCTGATCCATAGACACTCGACCCATCAATATAAGCTGTAATCGCGTTAACTTGTTGGCGGGGATTATTACTATCTGTACCCGTTCCTGGTGCGGCGGCATTTCTGCGGAAGGGAATCTCTGATCCAGGGGTAAAGGTTAAATCATTCTCTGGAACGATAATGGGTAACGGTTCTGCACCTTCAGGCGGATCTGTCAAGTCGAGATCATGATCGATGAATTGTCCCCATTGCCATAGCCAATCGCTGGCGTGGAAGGGATTGGGGAGTGATCCGGGTTGAGATGCGATCGCTTTACTAATGGCGCGAGGGTTGGGGCGATTCACACCCGCAGGCGCAGAAATTCCATCACTGTAATCGGGTTCGAGGAGTCGAATCAGTTCAATTTCGGCTTGACCCCAAGTAGGATTATCCAGGTTATTGTTTGACCCGTCAATTGAGCGAAATTCTATGGCTTGGGCGGGTAGGGATACCGCAAATCCTAGGCTAGCAAAACTGGTTAGGGTGAGAAGAGTTTGACGGATTTTGTGAGCAGTCATCATAGCTTAATTACACCTCTGATTGTGATAAATGCACTGATGAATTATTTTCCCACCCATTCCTATTACTAGGATAGGAAGCCATTAGACATTAATGTAACGATGTCACTGTCGATGGACAGGCTGACAGTAGCAACTAACATAACGCTAACGTTCTACATATTACTCTCAAATGGACAGTCCTTTTTATTCAAACAATCGGATTTTGTTGCAATTCTTTACACAATAACTCAGGGGGTATCTATAAGTGAAGAGGTGTTGAACTCCGGGAAACTTTACAAAAACTTTAAAAAACTCCGTTGTGAGTTCACGCAATCTTAATAATAGTCCCGTGGCTACAAAATTTATCAAAAAATTCACAGATCCCAAGGTGTAAACGTCTTAGTTGTAACAGTAATCGTTACAGACGGTATCGCATTTGGTCGGGGCGGGTTTAGTCGCATCTGGGTTAACAAAGAAAGGATAGTCGTCAAACCCGCCCCTACTGCCGTGAACGTCAGATTCCGATTACGAGGATAGGATGTCCTCATACATCAATCTAACGATGTCACCGCCTGTGGACACGCCAGCAGTGGGAACCCCCCACATCAATTTGTAAAGGTTTGCAACAAAAACTCATTTTTTGCATAAAGAAGACTGTTTACTTATGAGTAATAGCTAGAAAATAGCGGTCAAGGAGGTATTACTACTCATGAACTCTGAGATTAACGGCAAGGTTTGGCAAGATCTGAATAGTAATGGATTCCAGGATAGTTTTGAACCCGGAATCGCCGATTGGACGGTTTACTTAGACGAGAATCAAAATGGTGAACTTGATGTTGGAGAATACTCAACTCTAACCAATGAATATGGGGAATATAGTTTCTTTGGTTTAGAATCAGGCATCTATACAGTTGCCCAAACCGTACTCCCCGGATGGCAACAGCTTTCTCCTCACCCGAACAGCAATAAAGAACGGCTGTTTGTGATTCCCGATGATGGATACAATCAGATTGTTGAGTTAAATCCCTTAACCGGTACAGAAATTTATCGATTTACAGCACCAACTTGGATTGGTGGTAGATTTAACGGCTTGGCGTTTAATGGAACACGATTATTCTTAACCAATGAGTCTAATCAGTTATGGGAACTTGATCCAAATACGGGGGCGGTAATTGATGATTACTGGGTTAACCGGGGCGGTGGCTTTGGCGGTTTAGCTACCTTAGGAAGTAAGGTTTATCTGCTCGATTCTTGGGCGAGTGACATTATCGAATTTGATCCGATTCGTGAGGAAGTTACTAATGTTCTCGATATCGATCAGATTAATCCCGGTGTCTATTTAAAGGGTGGATTATCGGGGGATACTGGATTGAGTTCCGTAACTCCGGGTGTTTTTACTGATACGGGGATAATTGGTGACAATGGGAATCCCTACACCCCTAATTTTATTCCCGGTTCGGATGTAGACTTCTATAAGGTGGAACTCTCTCGCCGAGAACGGATCACGATTGATATTGATGCCCAGACAGTCGGTTCCAAGTTAGACGCCGAATTGCGATTATTTGATTTCATGGGCAGGGAAGTTGCTTCTAGTACCAATAATTTAGCACCCGGAGAAACAAAGTTTAGTGGAGATCCTTATCTCGACTTTACCGCATCTAATCCGGGTACTTACTATATCGGTGTTAGTAGTCAGGGCAATCGGTACAATCCAGCTATCCCGAATAGTGGTTTTGGTAATAGCAGTGGCGGATACAATATTAAAGATGATTTCCCCACGGAATTAAACATCACCACCGATGAAGTAACCAACAGTTACGCCTTCAGTTTCATTTAGAATAGCAAATCATCTTAAGTTTGTAGTCAGCGCTTTAGCGCTTCTAGCACTTTAGTGCTGCTCGCATAATTACATTGTTGTCATTTTGGCGATAACGTAGGGTGTAATAGGCTGAGTTGGGAAACCCAGCCTTCAGTTAGACGCTAAAACAGGTTAATATTTTCATACAGGCGTGATTTAAATCACGCCGCCGCGCCGTCAACATTGTTTCCCAATGACCCTTATCCGCGTTCCCCAATCCTGGGAAATTCCCGAAAACCAAATCACCCCCGAAGCCGTTTACTTCAATCGGCGTCGCTTTCTCAAAACCCTAGTCGGTGCGAGTATTCTCCCCATCCTGGGATGTCAATCCGCCGCCGATTCAGAAACCAATCAAGCCCTAGCCGCTACCCTAAATCAACCGACGGTAAAACCTCTTAACACCAATCCCGCATTTGCCAGGGTTGAGCGTCCCATCACTAATGAGTTACTGGCGGGACAATATAATAACTTCTATGAATTTGGCAGTGGCAAATCGATATGGCAAGCGGCGCAAGCTTTACCCACAGATGAGTGGACGGTTGAAGTTACAGGATTGGTGAAAAACCCCCGCACCTACGATTTAGACGATTTACGTAAAAAATTCCCCTTAGAAGAACGCATCTATCGCTTCCGTTGTGTCGAAGCTTGGTCAATGGCATTGCCATGGCTGGGATTTCCGATGCGATTATTAATGGCAGAGGTTGAACCCACGTCTAAAGCGAAATTTGTTCGATTTACATCTTACGACAATCCTCAAATTAGAATCGGTCCGGCGTGGTCATTTAGTGGTAAACTACCTTGGCCCTACACGGAAGGATTAACGGTAGAGGAAATGGCGAATGATTTGGCATTTTTTGCCCTGGGGATTTATGGTCATTTTCTGCCGAAACAGCATGGGGCACCGATTCGAGAGGTTGTGCCGTGGAAGTATGGGTTTAAGGGGGCTAAGTCTATTGTCAAGATTGAATTTGTTGAGACTCAACCGGCGACATTTTGGAATACGTTAATTCCCTACGAGTACGAGTTTGAGGCAAATGTAGAGCCGGATGTGTCACACCCTCGTTGGTCCCAAGCGACGGAAAAGTTTGTTGGTGCAGGACCTAATTTTTCCTGGGAAAGACGGGAAACTCTTCCCTATAACGGGTATGGGGAATATGTGGCACAGTTGTATGGTTAAATTTAGCTGTCCCTGGCGCTTAGAAAGGGAGGCTGAGCCTCAAGATGAGCATTCCCAGGCAGGGAGGCAGAGCCTCAAGATTAGCATTCCCAGGCAGGGAGGCAGAGCCTCAAGATGAGCATTCCCAGGCTGAGCCTGGGAACGAGGGCAACGAGGGGAACGAGGGCTGACGAGGGCAACGAGGGCTGAGCCTGGGAACGAGGGAGCCGAGGGAAATGACTAATCCCGAATAATTGCTTCACCACGTTGGTAGAGTTCACGGGCATAATCTGTCCAGGTTCCTTGTCCCCAATAGCGAAAACAACTGGTTTCTAGTAACAACGTGTACAATAACGCTTGCTGATAATCACTCCGCTTAGTCACGGAGGTATCTTGCTGCACTAAGGGGTCATATTTCAGATGAAACGCCGCACTAAGTTTATTCATGGGTTCTAATACATTTTCATAGCCTTTAACCCAACTTAAATCATTTGTCCATGATGCCCCATCGACATGGAATTGATGATCCGTGGCTGTCAATTCTGCAATCGCATTTCCTACCGCGTCGGGTGTAATGTTATCCAAATCGACTCGTTGCCAAATTTTGTGCTGACCAACGGCTTGACAAGGAGGATAGTCCTCTGGATTAACACCCCCTGCTTCAAGTAACTCTAAATACTCCGTCCCATTCATCGGCACGACACCTGTTTTTCCGCCCCCTTGGTCACGGATTTCATGGTAAATGCGAAACAAATCACGGGGATATTCGTTCATCATCACGCCCCCATTTTCCCCATCGGCAATTTGCGTGACTAAGGAGGGAATAGAATGACTGCCAATTGACTGCTTACCCCGCCCCTTTGCCTCAAAATAGGGCTGCATTTGTGCCACTAATTTGGTATCTGATCCTTGCGTTTTAACCAAAATTGTGATAGAAATTGTTTCTCCCTGAGAATTGCGAGCGACTAAACGATTGGGGACATATTTCTGATCCTGTGACAATCCCGAACCATCCAAATTTTCCAGAGAATGTTCCTGCACCATCAACCAGCGATAGCCACAGTCTTTCAGGGCTTTGATGTATTCATACAAACTATCGGGGTGATTGGGTAAATGCATCTCTGGTGGAGAGAAGCCTTTGACTCGCTTTAGTGCATCGTAGCCAAAAATAGCGGCAAAATAATGTTGCCATGCCTGAATATGCAGTTTAATATCTGGAATTGGGGTAGAGGGAACAACCGCATGACTCCACATCGTTCCCAGCCATTCCACATAAGGCTGATAAGCGCGATCGCAGGTAATCCGCTTAAGATTATTCAGGATATCCTCCCGCCCCATTTGCTGGAATCCCCACAACAAATTACCCGAATAGTCCAGCATAATCCGAGGATTGCACCCCTCAGCAACCAGTTGGGGAATAAAATCACCCATACGACGATAACACCCAGCGAAGGGTTCGGCATTGTGGTTATCCCCTTCCTGGGGATGTTCAAACATGTATTGAAGATTGCTAATCAATTCACCATTCGCACCCGCCGGAATCGTGGGTTGGTGCATGTGTAAGGCGCAAGCGAATCCTGAAGTGATATCCTCGAGGCGCAGATTGGTTGTGGGTAAAAATACAGGTTCATCTTGTTGCACCACTGCCCGAATGTTTTCTTCCCACCCACAAATAGTGGGTAATCCTGATTGTAATTCTGCTAAAGCGGGTTGATTCGGGGTTGAGGTTACTGCACTCATGATCCTTTCCTCGATGATTGTGCTATTGCTAGCATACACGAAGGTTTTAAGAAGGCAGAAACACAACAGAGATCAATCTGCTAATTTTTGCGGTGGTATACCGAGGAATTGGCGAATGAGGTTGACTGTCTCCAGCTTTTGCTGTAGTGATGTTTCTCCCGATGGGATAGACAAGTGCTTACCCGATTTCAAAATGAGCGCGATTTTATAGTGCGCCATCTTATCCTGATTCCAGCTTGTGGATTTTACCTGTATCTGGAAAATATCGCTAAGGGGATACAAGGTAACTTGCGTTTTAAATAATCCCCGCCGTTTGATGAATAGACTGTTTGTGTCTTTATCAAAGTGATACGTGAAAACCCTGCCGAAAAAAAGGAGGAATACCAGACTCAAAATTATATTAAATGCGAACAATAAATATAAGCCTAACATATAAATAATCCAAGGGAAGACGAAGCGACCAAGAACCATAAGCAAAGGAACGCTGAACACTAAGCATCCGGAAAGTTTCCAAATAAAATAGGGGCGGTGTCGGAGTTTCAGTTGAGTTGATGTTTTTTCTAAAATAACCATAGTTCATCAGTCCTAATTTAATAATCAAACTGTAGGGGCGCAAGGCTTGCGCCCTTCCCTAAATACCTTATTTGATGTAAGTAACCCTAGATTAATTAAGTAGTTTGAGGATTGTTAAATCTATTCCTATCTGGATAAATCGGTTGTCCCCTCACCGCAAGCCAGTTCACCATTTTGATAGGTAGGTGTGGTAGGTTTGATTGAACCCGGTGTATCCGCTTCACACAGAATAGCAACTGTCGTTATTTCATCTGATACCGCCTCAGAATTAACGTCAGTTGCGGGAACAGCAAAAACAGCACCGACATAACTCGGAACTTGGTCATGACGAGATATTCCATAGTTAAATGCAGTATTGTCAGTTGTTTCGGTTGAGTAGAGATAGTTTGTCGTTTCAGTTTGAATACCCAAACCTAGATCAGGAATATTACCACTGAATTTTTGTTCATCTAAATAGTAATATTGCTGGGCGCGATTCATTGAGACAATATATTGTTTTCCTTCGGATTCTTCAGGAAAATTTGCTTGATTTAAAAATGAAGGTATAGATAAGCAAATCAATCCAGCAAAAAGCCACATAAATGCAAGACAGGCTTTCAAGTTAGTTGAGTCTGATGTTCCGTACATGAGATTAGTATTGAACTCTACATCTTGATGAAACAGGTAACGCTTTGAGATATCGACGGACAAGTTTGAGAACTTATCGACTTATCCTCGACTTGATTTGGGGAAGTTAGTAGTAAGGGATGCGAGCCCTATATTCTGTTGGGCAGGAGGCGTCAACTGCCTTATCTGTATTATTCCTATCTGAATAAATCTGTTGTCCCCTCACCGCAAGACAGTTCACCATTTTGATAGGTAGGTGTGGTAGGTTTGATTGAACCTGGTGTATCCGCTTCACACAGAATAGCAACTGTCGTTATTTCATCTGATACCGCCTCAGAATTAACGTCAGTTGCTGGAACAGCAAAAACAGCACCGACATAACTAGGAATTTTGTCATGACGAGAGATCCCATAGTTAAATGCAGCATTTCCACTGCTGTGAGTTGATAGGAGATAGTTTAGCGTTTCACTCTGAATACCCAAACCTAGATCAGGAATATTGCTACTAAATTTTTGTTTAGCTAAATAGTAAGCTTGCTGGGCACGATTCATTGAGCCAACATATTGTCTTCCTTCTGCTTGTCTAGCTTTATCGCTACAAGAATGATTGAACAATGGGAGAATGAAGATTAGGCTAGACATGATGATCAACATCCATAAGCATCCACAGGCAATCGATGTGTATGTATCATTTTTTTCCATACTATAAATCCTGTTGAGTGTTGATCAAAATGGCGACGGATTGGGATTCAATACCGAGAGTGAGGTTAAAACTTGTCCATAGCAGGAGTGCAACACATAAGAGGAATAGACTCAACCCTAAACTCCTGTAGTAACGCTTATTCATCCCATTCCATCTCAACGACTAACTAACAAACTATCTTCCTGACGAGACGAACGCGATCGCACTCGTTGTTCGGTGTTCATATCTGTTGGCTGAACCAAGAGTTCAAACCCAAATACTAGCAAAATCAGTAGTAAACCAATATAATAATGAGGTTCGTTCATTGTCCTTCATCCAGACTACCGTCTGGTTCATCTTTGTAAGCAAGGAATAATGTCATTTATCGGTTGACATCCTGGGTATCAACCCCTGGGGAATCAACAGCCTAATACATCCTGTCTATATTTTTGTTGTAATCGGAGGATATAGGCAGTAGTGGTTTTGTGTAGAGACATTCACAAATGTGCATTAGGATGAGGATGATGGATTTGACTCAACATCCTCATTCAACCTGGTGGTTATCGGAGTTTATGACTGAAAACTTTGAGAACTCATCGGCTTCTCATGGAGTAGTAGATGTTTAGAACCCCAACTTCTTCAAGAAATAGGGGTTCTGGGTTCGTGGCGCGTATCTACTCACTTTGAGAGGGTAAAGATTGAATCGGCGTCTGTGAACTGACTATATTATGAAATGTAGCGATAATCAAAGGTAAACCAATAGCCAGCGCCAGAATCAACGCAATCCACTTAAACCAAATCGCCTTAGGACGTCCTTTCGCCGGATACCCACAAATCATGCAAATTTCATCATTGGTGCTGGTTAGGGAACCACACACCTTACACGGTTCTAAAGCCATTGTTTTTCCGGAGGTGAAGCTATTCCCATTCTAGCGCCGCGTTTGTAGTTCGTAGTCAGGGCTTTAGCTTATCAACTCCTCGCCAGAAAACCTCTAAGTGCGATCGCACTCATCTCAATCTCATCCTCTAGAATACTCACAGGATTAAAAATTTGTAGCATAATTTAACAATTGCCTAAAGATAAGTTACACCAGTATTTGAGCAGATTTTATCCGGGTAGTTCTTCCGTACTTGTGGTGATAACCCAAGGTTATAATCTAGCCAGATCAAGATTTTCAGCCTTTCTCTATCATTTATTTTGTATAATTTGCTACTATTTACACCAAGCATCCGGGATAGCCACGCTTCGGTAATGCCCCCTAGGAAATTATGTGAACTGTTCCATAGATTTCACCGTGAAATCGGGCGCACGTCGGTGCGCCCCTACCGTCTCATCCAGCCAATTATGTCTGCCACATCACCCCGAAATTAACTCTTAATTGTAGTCAGTACAAACTACTACCTATCTAGTCTTGATAATTACTCCTGATATTCTTGGAAACCTTCTGGAGGAGGAAATGAACCAGATACAATATTGCCACAAATTTTCTCTATTTCTAAGTCAGGAGGGATAACAACTACTAGTGGAGGAGCGGTAGAAGGTTCTTGGCTTTCCCACAACAAAGCATTCATCATAGTTTCACAGACAAAAATAGTCCTTGGTTGAGTTGTAGCAAGGTCGGCAATTTCTGGAAAAAATACTAAGCCAACATAGGTTTTAAGGTTAGGTTTTTTAGGTAAACCTAGATTCATTACAATCGATATATTTTCCCATCTTTCATTTATCGAATGAGGTTCGACAAAGCGGTAACGACTCGGTTTTTCTGGTTGACCAAACAAAATGTGATAGCGATAGTTTTCTGTTTCCGCTGACCCTCTCAACCCCAAATTATCAAGTTTGTCAGAAAATTTGCTATTCTCAAGATAATAGGCTTGCTGCAATCGATTCATGCTCCCGACATATTCACGACCTTCTTTAATACTATTTTGGTAGTTTGTGAATTTTAATCCGGCTAAACTAACCACAATCAAAATTATGAATATCGCCAGTGATATAATAGAAGAGTTTTGCTCATACACACCTTTGTCATTATCTAAGTTGGTCAAATATTTAAATAGTTTAAATTTGCCATTATTGTTCATTTGAATTATGCCTTAACAATTACGTCGGAAAGAACCAGATTTTTAGGTACGTTACGGAACAGAGATCGATGAGGAATAAAGGCTGACTTTGTCGTCGCTTGTGCCAGAATGGTTTGGGCATCAATGCGATTTACTTCTGCCTGCAATAGCAGTAATGTGAACATTTGACTATTTTCAAATAGAAGACTGATATGCGGCGGCGGATTTTTTTGTTCGGCGAGTTGGTGATCGAGATTTTTCTTGAGTAAGGGAAACTGGGTGGTAATGTCCTGAAGTACGGCATCTTTACATTGATAGTTTGCTGTGCTTAAGGATGATTCTTGGTCACAACGCCAGTAATCAATAGCTAAGTTGTAAGCCTCAGCCGAACCTTGTAAAAGTTTGATAACTTTAGGATTCGTATCATTGGGAAGCTGTTTGACAGAACGATCAACATGTTCTACTAACGGAATCAATTTGTTAATATTGATTCCTCCGTCTGCTTTTGATTGAGTCTCTATTTCCTGCATCACTTCAATCACGGCGATTAGTTTTGGGTTAGGGGGTTGGGATTGTTGGGTGTTGCAGCTAGTTAAACTGAACAAAACTAGGGATAGAATCGGCGCTAAAGCGCAACTACGAACCAGCGCGATCGCGTGATAGTTCAGCATAAACTCACCTTTGATAAAGGACAAATGACGAATTACTAATTCATGGCATTACAATCAACGTATTATCCTCTCGTCGCAAAACATAAACTATTTGGTTGGGTGCGTGTGTTCATCTAGCTTTTCACCGGAAGCATAGTGGCGTGGCACAGCTAATTGGGTGGATTAGAATTGTAGGGGCGCCTCGTCTTGCACCCGTGTCAACTTAAGCCATAACCCTTACCAATTCTGGTTTACAGCCATTCAAGGAAGGCATAGCCTCAACCGAAGTATTTCCTTATCGAACTTGGTAACGAAAGTATTTTACTTCCCCTGCTTCCCCTGCTTCCCCTGCTTCCCCTGCTTCCCCTGCTTCCCCTGCTCCCCCTGCTTTTAGCGCTTAATTTGACACCAATGCTCGTCTTGCGCCCAATTCAATGGTAAAATCTCTTCCATCATTTTAGCTGTGTCACACCCGTCGGTATTCAAACAGGTTGGCGGCGCAGAAATAGCAGCAGGTTGTTACTAATTTTCTCAGACCAATGGTCTTGGGGATAATGTCCCGCTTCTTCTAGCTGTACCAGTTCCACATTCTTGAGCATTTTGGCAAATTCTTGGACTTGGACAAAGGGAAGCCAGGGATCTTTGATTCCCCATAAAATTAAGGTGGGTTGATTCCAGTTGCGAAACCCAGCTTCAATTTCTGCCATGGACGGTTTAAGTTGCAGGTTCTTAACCGTCATCAGCAGACTACGCCCTGCGTCAGAACTGGTGAGAAAGGGACGGCGATATACATCTAAATCTTTATCTGACACTCGATAGCGGCTACCCCCTTCTAAGGTGCGATCGACCAACAAGGGGTCTTGGGTCAACATATCACCGATCAAGGGTAACCCCAATTGCTTGATCTTCCAAGGTAACTGAGTCGCCGATGAGACAGGGGTGTTGAGAATGGCTAAGCGTTCAACCTGATCGGGGTAACGTAAGGCGTATTGCAGTCCCACTGAACCGAGAAACCCTTGGACAACCAGGTAAAATCGCTCGATTTGCAGATGTTGGATAAATTCGGCTAGGGCTTTAATAAAAGCATCTGGCGTATAGGCAAACTCTCGACGATCAGGTTTAGCTGATAAACCAGCACCAATCCAGTCTGGCGCGATCGCACGGAATCCTTTTTCGGCTAAATCGGGCATCAGCGCTGACCATGAGTAACTCTGGGATGGCAAACCATGAAGCAGCAGTAGAGGGGGTTTTGTACTGGGATTAACCGGGGTTGCTTCCCGATAAAACCACTGTAGCGACCCGACCTGAATTGAATTTTCCTGAATGGACACGCTTTTTTTCCTACACCTTGACCGTGCTTTGAGCTTACCGCCCTGTAGACCTTTGAGCAAGTTTTACCCCTAATTTCCCATCTCCGGGAATTGTCAACGAATCACAACATATCCCCGGTCTGCTAAACAGATAGCCAACTTGAGTCGCTAATTGTAATAAATAATTAAGCAACCTGGTAAATAAACGTTAACCCTAGGAGGTTTAGTAATGAATGCCGCTGAACAAGCCACTGGTTTAGAGGTAACGACCAAAATTGCCGCGATTGTCAACTTATTTAAGTCACAGTTCCCTGATGCCAAGGCGGACTTGAACCCTTGGCAAAATGACCCAGATACTCGCAATCTAGTTGATCCCGACTCAATAGATATCGGTTTTCACTTTCCTGGATGGAGTAGAAAATTACAAAGCCGCAGTATTTTACTACAAATTCGGTTTTATCAAGATCCCTTAGACAAGTCTCATCGATTGATCGGTTTAGATGCCGCAGGATTTAATCATCAAGGAGAAGCTTGGCGACTTTCGACGGTTGAGAATTGGCAATGTGTCGGTAATTATCAGCCCGCGCCAGAGGTGAATGACAAGCTTAAACTCTTCTGCCGACAAGTCTTTGAGTTATTCAACTAATGAAATCGGGTGTCGCGTGGAAAAACGGCGGGAAACCCAACACCATCGGACACAAACATTAGGGGCACGACATCTCGTGCCCCCATGGTGGTTCAAATTAGCCAACAAATGCCATACGCGGCTCAGATACACCTGCGGATTCATTTCCCTTCAGGTATGCGAGCATCGTATCGGCATCGGAGACTTCAAAGGGATCATCTGGGCAGTTGTCGCTGTAACCAGGTTCTGCAAAGAATTTTTCAATCTTGCCGTCGTTCACCAGCATCGAATAGCGCCAAGAACGCATCCCGAAACCGAGATTCGACTTATCGACTAGCATTCCCATCTTGCGGGTAAAGTCACCATTGCCATCCGGTAGCAATAACACATTCTTAGCGCCTTGCTGTTTACCCCACTGGAACATGACAAAGGCATCATTCACCGACAGGCAAATGATTTCATCAATACCCTGTGCTTTGAACTCGTCATAGAGTTCCTCATAGCGGGGTAGGTGGTTGGACGAACAGGTGGGTGTAAATGCACCCGGTAACGAAAACACGACAACTTTTTTGCCACCAAAGATTTCCTGGGTTGTCCGATCTTGCCAACGATAGGGATTCGGACCACCTACAGACTCATCACGCACGCGAGTCTTGAAAACAACGTCGGGTACATGCTCGATAACTCCCATATTTACCTCGTTTTACAGACGACTAGATTTTTGTTTGCTTTAGCTATATCTAACTACAAATCAGAATAATTCTTATTTAAGAATGCGTCAATAGTTATAATTACTTACTTTTTAGCTTAAATGCTAGACAACTATAACTCCTACAAAAGAGTGTTATAATTAAGGAACTGCTTATGAAAACGGTTAATGCCATGCAGAAGCAAGCAGAAGACGTCGTTAAACTATTGAAATCTAAGGGGTTGCGGGTTACCCCCCAGCGATTTTCTGTCTATGCCAATCTGCTGACTCGTTATGATCACCCGACGGCAGATCAAATCCTCAGTGATCTCAATCGCCATGGACCTACGTCCTCTCAAGCCACTGTATATAGTGCCCTACAAGCACTCCGGGAAGTGGGACTGGTGCGGGAAGTTTTATTAGAAGAGGGCATCTGTCGTTACGATGCAAATGTCGCTCGCCACCATCATTTTCGTTGTCGCTGTTGCGGTACGATTCAGGATATTCCTTGGGATACATTTGAGCCCCTTGACTTGAACCGCCTACCTTCTAGTATGCAAGGTGAAAGCTATGAGGTGACGGTGTATGGGGTCTGTGATCACTGTCATTGACACTCCCTCGCCAGAGACGAGGGATTCTTCTTTCATTCACTCTCTTTTTCCTGCAAAAACTCCTGTAAATCCCTCTGCACCTGCTGATACAATTGCGGCGACTCTCCCTTCCACCCAATTAAACTATATAATTTCACTGTCCCCGACCGCCCTCGCACCTCTTCTTCCCCCACTGGGATCACCTCAACCTCATCTTTAACAACCTGATAAAGAGAATCGGTAATTAAAATATCTGTGCCAAATTTTTTCGTCAAACCCTCCACCCGACTCGCCACATTCACCGCATCACCAATCACCGCATATTCTCGACGACGCTGAGAACCAATATCCCCGGCAATCAATTCTCCATAATTAATCCCAATCCCATTAAATAAAGGGATTCGTTCTTCCTGACGCCATTCCTCACGCAACTGATGCAAGGCTTTTCGCATCCCTAATGCCGCACGAATCGCATTCATCGCATCGGTTTTTTCCCCCTCCGATACCGGACAACCAAATTCTGCCATTACCGCATCTCCAATAAACTTATCCACCGTACCCCCAGCATCTAAAATGACCTCAACCATGTCATTGAGATACCGATTAAGTTGTCGAACTAATCGTACCGGTGAGATTTGGGAGGAGAGGGTGGTAAAACCGCGAATATCGGAGAATAAAATAGCGGCTTTTAATTTGCGTCCTTTGAGCAATTCCTGATAATCATCGTGCTGCTTGAGAATTTCCTGGACAACGGGTGCGGCGACATAACGCTCTAATGTACTGCGGAAGCGGCGTTTTTGAATTTGGTCACTAATAAAGAGTGTGGTAAAGTACGAGAAAGTATTTAGAGTAATCGCGATGCGGTCAACGATTGATCATCGACCGCCAAGATCACAATATCATCAGGAGGTGTAATCGGTCTACGTAATTCAATAAACCACTTTAGGTATTGTCAATATTCCTCAAGCTCTTACAAATGACCAATGACCAATGATAAACTATTTCTCTGACGCTCCAGTTGCCACACCTTGCACTACTAAAACTGAGCAGGGAACATGATGGAGAACATGATTGCTGACACTGCCTAAAAGCACCTCAGTTAAACCCCGACGACCTCGACGACCAATGACAACTAAGTCAGCGTCCCAACTGTTTACAAGGTCTCGAATCGCACTCCCTGCATCTCCAATTTTGCACGTCCATTCTGTTGCCACTCCTTGGTCTGTTGCCTTTTTACAATAGTCAGCTAGCCATTTCTGAGTTTCATCACTTTCCTTTTTCAATTTGTCTTGCATACGACGTGAGAAGTCAATCAATTCTCTGCCAAACATATCTCCATAAAAACCCACGCCTTGGTTTTCTATAGGTAAGCAATGAAAGAGCATCAACGCGGCATTGTCTTGTTTAGCTATATCTAAGGCTTGGCTAAAGACACCCTCCGTTTGAGAGGAATGGTCAAGCGCTGCTAATATTCTTTTATAGGTCATCAGTTTTACTTCCTAATTTTTAATAGAACAGGGAACAGGGAAAGAGTTTTGAGTTTTGAGTTTTAAGGGGTGTAGAGGCGGGTTGACTATTATCATTTTTTGTCACATTAATGATATTAAACCCGCCCTGAGTGTTCTAGACGTAGCATGTTACCTCTGGAACACCCCATCTCCCTCATCTTCCCTACCTCTCTCATCTCCCCCTCTTCCCCGACGATTAATTCAACCGGCGAACAAATTTCTCCAATCGCTCCATACCCTTTTCAATAGTTGGCATATCAGTAGCATAGGACAGACGGATACAGTTATCGACACCAAAGGCAATACCAGGAACTGTCGCCACTTTCTCAGCTTCTAAAAGGGTGTTACAAAACTCCAGGGATTTAAGTCCAGTTTTGCTGATATCGGCAAATACATAGAACGCCCCATTGGGTTTAGGGCAACTAATTCCTGGGATGCTATTGAGGCGTTCGTAAATGACTTGTCGGCGTTTAGCAAAAGCAAGGCGCATTTGTTCTACACAATCTTGGGAATTTTCCAGGGCTGCGATCGCGCCATACTGGGAAAAGGTACAAACATTAGAGGTACTGTGGCTTTGAATCGTGGTAACTGCCTTAATTAAATCCACAGCACCCGCTAAATACCCCACACGCCAACCTGTCATCGAGTAGGCTTTGGCAAACCCATTACTGGTAATTGTGCGCTCAAAGATATCTGATCCAATAGCACCAATACTCAAATGTTGAGCGCCATCGTAAAGAATCTTTTCATAAATTTCATCCGAGACGACTAAAATATCCCGTTCTACAATCACTTGGGCGAGGGATTTGAGTTCTTCTGGGGTATACACCATCCCGGTGGGGTTAGAGGGAGAATTAAGCACAAACAGCTTGGTTTGCGGGGTAATCGTCGCCTGGAGTTGCTCTGTGGTGATTTTATAACCCCTTGACGCATCCGTTTGCACAATGATCGGCGTACCCCCCGCCAGTTTGACCATTTCCGGATAGGAAAGCCAATAGGGGGCGGGAATAATCACTTCATCCCCAGGTTCAACCAGCGCTTGCATTAAACCAAATAGGGAATGTTTACCGCCATTGGTGACAATGATATTGTCCGGCTGGTACTCTAACCCATTATCTTGGCGCAGTTTATTCGCTATTGCTTGGCGTAACTTCGGTTCCCCAGCGGCGGGTCCATATTTGGTTTTCCCCTCATCCAAAGCTTGTTTCGCCGCCGCCTTAATATGAGCCGGGGTATCAAAATCGGGTTCCCCGGCGCTGAAACTGCACACATCCAAGCCATCGACTTTCATCGCTTTGGCTTTGGCGGAAATAGCGAGGGTGAGAGAGGGAGAGACTTGACCAACTCGTGCTGCTAACTGCATTTTTACTCAACTTAAACAACTAGACGGTGTTTTAAAAGCACCTGAGAAGCTAGGGTAAGGGCAGGTTTGGATTTTAGGCGAAAGGTTCAAGGCATGATAGCGATGTCTCAACCTGCCCCTCCTCTGTGCAGACACCTTTTTCAACACGCTCTCTTGGAAATATACTACTTCAAACCTCTCTAGATTAGGGATGTTCGTTCAACTTAAGAACGGGTAACTTGATATAATATGACATATATCGCTATAAAAACGCTCCAACTCTCAACAATTGAGTGAACCCTAGGATTTAAAATTGTAAACTTACATTAACGAAAACTTACAAACGATATCTTTCCTAAACTGATGTATTGTTTTGCATGGTTTCAGCCACAACCTTGGAGAACTTGAATTACTATTTTTATCAATATAGTGCTGTCAGTCGTGAGGATGGTGTATATGCTAGACGTAGAACGATACTACAGAGCCCTGGACTTAGAACCCAATGCCTCACCCGAGGAAGTCCACCAAGGGTATCTCGACATGACTTGGGTATGGCATCCTGACCGCTTTGTGGGTCATCCCCGCCTACAACAGAAAGCCCAGTACAAGTTGCAAGAACTCAATGAAGCCCATGAATGCTTGCGTTCTCAATCGGCGGCTAATGGTAGAAAAATGGGTCGTAAGCCAAAATACTCAGCATCACCACCGCCACCTCGTCGTTCACCATCTCCGGGTTTATCCAAATCGCCAACCCAACGGAAGCCACAAAACAATGATCCGCGAACTGTTAATACAAGTAGACCATCGATTTGTTTTAAAACCAATCCCATCGATGATTGGTTAGATTAAAATCGCGGAATAGAGAACAGGAAACAGAAAAATTTTCGGCTAGGTTTCATTCCTCCAGTGAGTAAAGCCGATAAACTCTAGGGTTTCTTTACTCAGCCAAACCTCCAATTTGCCCACTTTACGGTCAATAAACACTTATTGCGGTGACATTCAGATTAAGATAGTTTTACTGGATCGGAGAATTTTCCTGTGAATGCCTACTTTGCTTTAGTTATTTCGATTATGATCGGTATCGGTGGGCAGCTAAGCCTTAAAGCTGGTGCTATTCAGGGTATTGGCAATAAGCTTTTCTTTCTTGAACCATACATTATTGTGGGATTGTCGTCTTATTTCTGTGCTTCCCTTTTTTACATCTTTGCCCTTAGGGAAATTCCTGTTTCTGTAGCTTTTCCCAGCGTTTCGATTAGCTATGTAGCGGTCGCTTTTTTGGCTCACTTAATTTGGGGAGAACCTTTTGGCATCAGACAGGTTATCGCCTTGGGACTAATTGGTCTGGGAATATACATATTATCCCAGAAGTGAATCCTTTATCTGCGACAACGATTAGAATACACACCCAAAGAGAGTCCCATTAAGTATTTTCAGAGTTTTTGCATCAGTTTTAGACTTGCGAATATCCAGAAGGAACGTTGAATAGCTCCCCACCGTACAGGTGGGTGGGGAATTCCGCGAGTTAGGTTAAATATTGCGTTCGCTTAATTCACGGGTCATGTAATCGAATGGCTGATCCACAAATTCCGTATTAGCAACTCCCCCAGCAGCGACTTGCTCTTTCACGATATCTTTCATAATTTGGATACCGCGAACAGTCGGACCAATGGGAACCCCCAATGAATTGTAGGTTTCCCGTAAACCTTGCAGTACTCGTTCGTCAAGCACATCCATACTCCCAGCAACCAGTGCATAACTGGCATAGCGCAGATAATAGTCCATATCCCGCAAACAAGCGGCATAGCGACGAGTCGTGTAAGCATTGCCGCCCGGACGAATCAGTTCCGGAACATCTTCAAAAAGTTGCGATCCTGCCTGCTTGACAATTGAGGCTGAATTAGTATTAATCGCTGCGGCTGCCATGATTCGGGCTGTACCACTGTCAAAGTAAGATTTGAGTGAATCGATCGCATCGCGATCGAGGTAACGACCAGTGATGTCGTAATTTCTAATCAGGCTTGTAATCGCATCCCGCATGAGTCGGCTCTCCAAATCTGTATATCTTTATCTATTTATCTTGCCAGTTATTGCAGCACGGCTACAAAAAATTCCCACAAACAAAATGGACATAACGGAACAAAACCTAGCCTTGTATGTTTATACCGTTGACGTTCCATCCCCATCCACATGCGACCCGCCTGCTGAACCGTGTTCTTTGATCACATAAGCTGGACTCACCCAAGTATTGCTCCCAAGGCAACTTGGCTTATCTGCACTAGAATACGGCATGGTTGAGCGGATTGACAAATAGGAGATGGGTAATCCTTATTATTTTGTAATATTTGAGACAATTTAATCGTTTTCTGAGGATACCCAGAATCAGGAAACTAGATTCTGTAACTTTGGATACAAAAGCTCCCTCTGCCTCTCCCTAGGATGAGTCAGATACAAAGGAGACAGGTTTCAAGCCCAATCAGGTTGTGGAGGTAAACCTGAGATGGTACGACAACGGCTCCCCGGCTTAGGGAGAAAGCTCGCACCAAACTGTATCTTGTCTCGTTTCTCACACTCAGGGGACAAGCTGACGGGTCTACCCATGTTTGCAGCTCCTGCCACTGAAATCAGATGTCTAGTATGTTTGTGCGACACTTGATTCCTAATGTCCCCCGTAGTCCTAAGCGTCAGGTTGAGAACAGGCATAACCGTCTGTCGAAGTCGGTGAGAACCAGAACAAGACCTCCTCCATCGTTCAACTATTTGAACTTTTCTAAACAATAGTCCAATTGACAAAAGGAGTCATTCATGCCAGAAACGCCCCAAGAGGTCTTGAAAATGATTCAAGACGAAAACATTCAAATTATTGACCTCAAATTCATTGACATGCCAGGGGTCTGGCAGCACTGCTCGTTTTACTACGATCAAATTGACGAAAGTGCTTTTGAAGATGGGGTAGCGTTCGACGGGTCAAGTATTCGCGGTTGGAAAGCCATTAACGAATCAGACATGTCAATGGTTCCCGATCCGAAAACGGCTTGGATTGACCCATTCATGCAAGAAAAAACCCTGAGCATGATTTGCTCGATTAAAGAGCCTCGTACTGGTGAATGGTACAGCCGTGACCCCCGTACCATCGCCCAGAAAGCATTGGACTTTTTGAAGTCTACAGGACTTGGAGACATTGCCTTCTTTGGTCCAGAAGCCGAGTTCTTTATCTTCGACGATGTTCGCTTTGATCAAACGGAGAGCAAAGGGTTCTACTATGTAGACAGCGTTGAAGGGCGTTGGAATTCAGGACGGGAAGAAGCCGGCGGGAACTTGGGATATAAACCTCGCTACAAAGAAGGATATTTCCCCGTTTCGCCTACGGATACGATGCAAGACATGCGTACCGAAATGCTGCTAACCATGGCTCAATGTGGTGTGCCTATTGAAAAGCATCACCACGAAGTTGCTACAGGGGGACAGAACGAACTCGGTGTCCGTTTTGCACCAATCGTCGAAGCCGGTGACTTCTTGATGGTTTACAAATATGTGGTTAAAAATGTTGCCAAGAAGTATGGCAAAACTGCCACATTTATGCCCAAACCCCTGTTTAATGACAACGGTTCTGGGATGCACACCCACCAGTCGATTTGGAAAGATGGGAAACCCCTGTTCTTCGGCGATGGCTACGCTCAAATGAGCAAGATGGCGCTGCATTATATCGGCGGTTTGCTCAGACATGCGCCAGCGCTGCTAGCTTTAACCAACCCAACGACTAACTCCTATAAGCGCTTGGTGCCAGGCTTTGAAGCGCCTGTGAACTTAGCTTACTCTCAAGGAAACCGTTCAGCTTCCATCCGGATTCCCCTCTCTGGTGACAATCCCAAGGCGAAGCGGATGGAATTCCGTTGTCCTGATGCGACGTGTAATCCCTATATTGCCTTTGCGGCGATGTTGTGTGCAGGCTTGGATGGGATTAAGAACGAAATTGATCCAGGCGAACCCTTAGATGTGGATATTTATGACCTCTCGCCAGAGGAATTGAGCAAAATCCCGTCAACTCCTGGTTCTCTGGAAGCTGCTTTAGAGCATTTAGAGAAGGATCATAGCTTCTTGACCAGTACAGGTGTATTCACCGAAGACTTTATCGACAACTGGATTGCTTACAAACTCGACAATGAGATCAACCCGATGCGGTTGCGTCCTCATCCCTATGAGTTTTCCCTCTACTACGATGTCTAGCCTCAGAAAATAGCACAAAATGAGAAAAAAAGCCATCCCTAGGGGTGGCTTTTTTTTGCCTACATCTCCCCTCAACTCTAGGATTGACTCTGTGAAGTTTTCTAATTTTTTAGTTACAATACTTAATAAATGACAATCAGGTAACAACAAGCTTCACGACTCATGTCTGATACTTTGACAAAACTGGCATATCAAACATTCCAGCAAGGAAAAGCGGCGTTTGCACTCGCACACAAAAACACAGGATCACAACTACGGAATCTGATTAATCCTCCAATCAATCAGCTTAGAGCCAAATCCCTCTCTCCAGAAATCCTGCAACTACTTTGGCAAAAGTTCGAGCAGATTCTGGAAACCGATTGGCAGGATGCGGAGCGGGGCGTGTATCCTAAAAGCCTGCTGTTTGATAACCCTTGGGAAGACTTCTTGCGCTACTATCCAGAGATGTGCCTGGATTTACTGAACATCTGGGAGAGGGTCAATCAGAATAAATATCAGGAGTTCTCGCCAGAGATTGATATCGAAAATTATCCAAACTACTATCGGCGCAACTTCCATTACCAAACCGATGGCTACTTGAGTGATACCTCAGCCAACCTGTATGATTTGCAGGTAGAACTTCTGTTTAATGGTGGGGCTGATCCGATGCGGCGGCGTGTACTTGCACCGTTAAAGGAAGGACTCAAGGCGTTTGATACCGTTCCTGCTCAACAAATTAAGGTTCTTGATGTAGCCTGTGGAACGGGTCGGACTTTAAGGATGATTCGGGCAATGCTGCCAAAAGCGTCTCTATTTGGCACAGATTTATCCCCAGCTTATTTGCGTAAAGCCAATCAACTCTTATCGGAGATTCCGGGGGAATTACCGCAACTGATGCAGGCTAAGGCGGAGGAGTTGCCGTATCGGGATAATTATTTCCACGGTATCACTTGCGTGTTTCTCTTCCACGAACTACCACCTTCTATACGTCAGCGCATCATTGAGCAATGCTTCCGCGTCATTCAACCGGGAGGAGTGTTTGTTATCTGTGACTCTATTCAGGCGATTGATTTTCCCCAATTCATGCCAATGATGGAAAACTTCCCTGCTATGTTCCACGAACCCTACTACAGACACTACATTACCGATGATTTAGTCGAACGCCTGACTCAGGCGGGTTTTGAGGCAATTACAACTCAAAACCACTTTATGAGCAAGTACTGGATTGCTTATAAGCCTGAAGACGCTACGGTGTAGAATCGTTCTCGGCAATTAAGATCCCCGACTTCTTCAAGACGTCGGGGATCTGGGTCTTTGGAGGTAAGTCATCGGGATTAACCGATAAAATAAGCTTGGGGCTACTCCCACGTATCAAGACGCCAAATCAAGATTATGGCGTGAGATGAATTGCCAGATTAGGTAAATACCACGCCTTGTGTTATATACAATTGTCAACTGCTATAGAGAAACGTCTATGACCACTAAAAAATCGAATCCAGAAACGGTGTCTACAGAAAGCTTGTCAACGGAAGAGATCATCTCCACTGAGTTTATCCAAGATCAGGTTACCGTCAACTATGTAGAAACTATCGAAACAGTCATCTCCAGCCTGGAGCAAGATGACAGTGCGATGGTAAGCCATAACGATGAAGGCTATCTCTGGAAGTTTAAGTATGGTAGCGTTGAAGTCTTTGTCCAATTGACAGGTTCTACAGATGAGGATACGTTTACCGTTTGGTCTTCGGTGCTGAATCTCCCGGCTGAAAAAGAAGCCGAATTGATGCGTAGACTTCTGGAGATGAACTGGTCAGATACCTTTGAAGCCCGTTTTGGCATTGTGGATGATCAAGTGGTGGTGTTATCGTCGCGCACGGTGGCTGAATTATCGCCAGGAGAAATTTCTCGGGCGATTACTATCGTTGCCACGATCGCGGATGATAATGATGAAGCATTACAGGAAGAGTTTGGCGCGTCTTGAGTTGTACTACAAACAGACTTCGCGATCGCAACCTCCTCTCATCTATGGCTGAGATGGTAATCTTAACGGTTTCTATTCTACTGAGTCGGGTGCAAAACCTGAGAGACCTGTAGCGTTTTTGTAGTATCTTAAATCAAGGCTGTTGAAGCTTAGTTCTTTCCCTTGTCATTAATCTCAGGTATAGGAGTTCAAAACCGCGATCGCACCGTCTAGCGTTATCGGCTGTAATGTTTGTGGTGCAAGGGATAGAGACGATTGTCGCCTCGGTTAAACGGATTGGTTATTCTGAGCGAGCGATATTACACGCGATCGCACGAGGTTTATAGTATATTCAACAGAATCCCTAGACCACTGATTCAGCCATCAAATCATCTACTGGTATTTCCCCAAAAAAGTAACATTCGCTACTAAATACTCCATTTTATGATTTATGTTTTCTGCACTCATAAAAACAAGCAAAATCACGTTTAATCTTTACGAGCAATTACATAATAGCGCCATGGTGCGGGATAGCCTTCTATCGTTACAGATAAGTCATTAGGATTCAGAAACTCTCGTAAACTATCGATATTTGCCCAAGGCGTGCGGCGCTGTTCCTCCACAGACAAGGGTTGAGCAAAAAAACAGTGAATGTGACTAAAGCCAGCCCGTACTAGCCAATTCTCCAAACAAGATTGAGTTGGCAAAAACCAAATTCCGCGTGCTTGAGCATAGCGCTTGCGAGGAGTCAACGCAACAGGAAGTTCCCCGGGAATTCCCTGACAATCAATCACAATTTCTCCCTTAGGTGCTAGGGCTTGTCGCAGTTTACTCAATAAATTAATCGGATCTCGATGATGGTAAAGAATCCCTAGACAAAAAATCGTATCAAAGAAATCAGGATAAAAATCAATATGCTCAACCCCCAATAACTCAAACGTCAGCATTGATTGCTGAACAATATTTTGGATAATCTGAAAGTTCCAAAAGTGCTTAGGAACTGGCTCAAACCCAATCACACACTCCGGCTCCTGATCAGCCATGCGAAACATAAAATAGCCATTGTGACAGCCAATATCCGCCACCCGACGATTTTTCAGGGAATGGATATGGGGCAAAATTCGCGCCCATTTCCAGTCAGAACGCCACTCAGCATCAATGGTAATACCAAACAGTTCAAATGGTCCCTTTTTCCAAGGGCAAAAGGTTTGCAACGAGTGATAAAATCGCTGCTGTTGTGCGGCGGTGAGTTCCTCAGCACGACCGACTTTGACCACAGCATCAGAGAAGTCATACCAATCACTGTGGATGTCCTGAACCGCCTGCACCGCTTCCCGATATTGACTCACTTGAGGGGCAAATAATTTAGATTGTCGCTCTTTGCGTACTGAGAAAATTTCCTCTCGTGCTAACGTTTCGGGGTAGCAGTCTAGGTAATCAGGGGGTATATAACCAATATCAGAATTTGTCATTGTTTATTGAGATAAAGCACTACAGAGGCACGGAGAACACAGAGGATTTTTGGGTTGCTGTGGTTCCTCCTCTAAATTCCCCTTACTTGAGAGCCACCCAGGAAATAAAGTTATGTAATTTTATCAGTGAATCAACGCTATTAAAGCCACTATCATACAACATTTGCACCTGCTGGGCTTCGGTTAAAGGCACTAACACATTCTCTAGCGCCTCCTTTTTGCGTTCAATTTCAGTACGGGCATAACCATTATGAGCTTTAAAGGCTTCGTAGTGTCGGGTGATTGTCTCTTGAAATTGGGGATAGGGTGACTTTACCTTTTCACTTACGAAGAGTAAGCCACCTGGAACCAATCCTTCGTAGATAGTTCGGAGCAAGAGTTGACGCACCTGTAGCGGCAAAAATTGTAGGGTGTAGTTGATAACAACAACGCTACTATTCTCAAAGGAACAGTTTTCTGCCTGATCACAGATGAATTGAATCTGATGTATCTGTTTAATCTGAACCAACTTCTGCTCCGCTTTCTCTATCATGGGTTGAGAATTATCAATCCCAACCAGCGTAGCGTTTTGCTTCAAGAAACGCCCCAGTAGTTCCAGAAATGTTCCCGTAGAACAGCCAACATCTATAATCCGCGTTCCCGGTTGATAATACTCCCTAGCCCAATGAGCGGCACAGGTTAGCACCTCTTGATACAGAGGCACTGAACGGGATATCATATTATCGAAAACATTGACCACATCCTGGTTAAAGACAAACGGCTTGGGCCACACTCCTTTTTCAAAGAGTTCATCTTTTTCCGGACTCAGATAAAGTTTTGTGGGATAGAGTTCTGGATCGAGTTTGTCGTAATTCATCAGCCAATTGTCGAGGCGGGTTTAGGAATTGTCGAGGCGGGTTTAGGAATTGTCGGGGCGGGTTTAGGGACTAAAACCCGCTACTGCTGGAATAAAGGAACAACAAAACCCGCCCTTGCCCACCGATAAAGGAACAACAAAACCCGCCCTTATTCATGTAGAGGCAGGTTTAGTTTTTTTCGGTGAGATTATCCTATACTACCTCATTTGGCGTATAACGTACTGAGCGCACAACTATCTAATTTGAGGCGCGACAGGCTTAATAGGAATGACACTGACTTAAGAGGAATAGTACTGAAATTTTGGCTGGTGGGCAATGCCCACCCTCCTAGCGTGGCACACCTAAAATGGTGGATTAGTATTGTAGGGGCGCACGGTGTGCGCCCAATTTCACCGTCAAATCTATTCCACAATTTTAGCTGTGTCAGTCCACTACGGTATATCAAGCTGGTGGGCAATGCCCACCCTACGGTATATCAAGGGTTTCGGCGACCCAAAAATGCACGCTTTTCAGCACTATTCGGCTTAATAGGGCATTTCAGTCTCTTCCACATCTGCTGGAGCGTCTGTCAATCCCATGCGATCAAGGGCGATAACAACTCCTACAGATACCACTCCTCCTAAAAGTAAACCAATAATTAGGAGAGTGATATAGATGCGCTTCAAAGATTTTTTGGTCGATTTTATATGCTCTGGCGATAGATTAGGGTCAAGGCTTTCCTGTTCAGTGTCTGGAGATGTGTTATCTGCCCCATCTTGTTGGGGATGGGGAAAACCGTCATGCTCGAATTCTGGGGGATTTTGATTATTCCACATATTTCTAGTTTGGTTATTATTTGCAGGATTCTCATCAGCCTAAAGTTAGACTCAATCTTGGTAACGAGTTTCACTATAGTTTCAGCTCCTATGTTCTAGTTGGGTTTCGTTCCTCAACCCAACCTACGAAGTTAACAGGCATCCGGCTTATGGCTATGGTTATATAGCAACCGCCATAGCGGTTAGGACACATCATTTGGTGGAGACGTTCTGCCGGAGTTGTAGACGCGCCATGGCGCGTCTTGTCTTATCATTTTTAATCTATATAATATTCCAATTAATACTTAAGGTAAAAGTCTTTAATCAAGCTGATAAATTCAGGGGTATAAACCCGTCTGGTGGCTTCTATCGCGAGAACGTTTTCCTGAGAGGATAACTGATGTTTTCCCAGTTCCAGTATAATTCGTTTAGTTTGACTGGCTAAGGTCGGTTTAACAGAGAGTTTGCGGCGGCAAAAAAAAGCGAATTGTTCTGCTTTTTCTTGGAAAATTTGGGCTGCTTCAGTGGGGTAAATTACAGCAAGCCTACCGTTCTCACCCAACAGCTTTTCTGTCACTTGTAATAGATCCAATTGCTTCAAAGAATCACTATGTCGTGCTACGGTTCTCGCCTTTTGTGACGCTTTACTGGCATTGTCAAAAAAAGGGGGATTAGACACAATCAGATCGTACCGCTTCGAGCAAGTCGTGGCATAATCTTGCACAGAACCCTGATACACCTGAATGCGATCGCGCCACGGCGATCGCGCCACATTCTCCTGCGCCTGAATGCAAGCCTCTGCGTCAATTTCCACGGCGTCGATGTGCGCCTGCGATCGCTGTGCCAACATCAGCGCCACTAAACCCGTTCCTGTGCCAATATCCAGAATGCTTTGCACCCCTGTGATATCCGTCCATGCCCCTAACAGTGTACCATCCGTGCCGACCTTCATCGCACAGCGATCGTGAAAGACGGTGAATTGTTTGAAGCGAAAGTATGGATTAGACATTCTCAGCAAGGCTTGCGCCCTTATCAAGGTATCGCACTCTAGAAGGGCGGGTTTAGTCACGTTATCAGTTGGTGGCAAACTGTTATCTGTCAAACCCGCCCCTACATGTCTGAATTATCAAGAATTTTTTCCCAACAAAAGAGAACCTGGTACGGCTTTTTTAATCCAGTCGGTAACTAAAAGTTGTTCGGGTTCAAAGCTGTCAAGAGGTTCGCCGTTTATGTTGCGAAAAATAACATCTTGGGGAACAATCGCTTCACCCGTTGGCAAAACCATACTTTGAATCTGTGAAATCTCGAAGGAACGCCAGGTATAAAAAACGACATATTTACCACTTTCGCCAGCCATAACTTCCGCTAAACAGGTGTCATTTCGGTATTCAGATAGTTTTGATTTCATCCGGGGGAACAATGCGGTGGTGCGATTCGCTTTGAAAAAAGGAGCGCGTGTTTCTCGGAACCAGTTTTCCCGTAATTTTGCCGGATCTTCTAAGATTTGGCGACAAATTTTATCAATATCAACGGCGACATTATCCTCCTGACTCAGATGTCGTAAGTCCAATCGCACTGTATGTAAACCCGCCTCACGCAACCCATCTAAACGATCGAGAATAAACTGATCTTTGTCTAAGAACATAAATGTGCCATGGGCAGTTTCTAAGGTAGGAAAATAGCGATTAGGGTTATCAGCAAAAGCCGCCGTCGCTTCTAGATAAAGAGGGGAGTCTGGGTTAAATCGGTATAGAGAATCGATTTCCTCTGTTCCTTCTGTATGCTGGCTTTCCAGCAACGGGTTTACTAAGAGCGATCGCGGCGAGTAAAATAGAAGAATAGATCCGACACCCAGCACTTCACAGGTAACGGGTAAAGTTTGGCAATATTCAATTAGCTTTTCTTCCGGTAGTTCAATCGATAACACTAACCGTTCCAACGACTCCGAAAGAATCTCGCACCATCCCTGCAACGCCTCCAGATTGTGATTCCCTGTCTCAACAATTAACTGGATGGGAATCTCAGGAAAATGAGTTTTAAGCCAATAAGCCGCGCCAGGATCGCAGACACGAATTGCACTAAAGTGACTGAGTTGCCAATCCTTTAAATGATTACAAATAATTCTCATTACCCGTTCTGGCATTAACAGATCCCAGACGAGTACCGGGCGCAGTTCGTTTTGCCAAGCTTGTTTGGCTAAATCATGTACCTTCGCTTTTGATAATTGTCCCTGTCGCGCTAATAGTATTGGTTCTAATAATACTTCTTGTAAATTGGGGGCTTTGACACAATACCCTAAATCCTGAATTGATGAAACAAATGTATTAAATTGCATTGTAATTTGTCGTTAAATTTGGAGGAATGGGCGAAGCATTCTTGGATAAACTTTATACTCTTCGGACTAAGTTTTTGCCAAGAATGCTTCGCCCTGGGGAACGGGTGAATCGAACGACATTTAATTTGGTGATATTATGCGATCGCACGGAGTCATCCGGCTTGGGTAAGCGAACAATACTGTCCTTTCGCATCGATTCTAACCGTTCACCTGTCATAGAAAAAATCTGATTAACTTGCCACCCTATCGGTTCTCCATGAAAAGGGATAATTTCAATTTCATCACCGACTACCAAGGGTTCAACGAGTCGTAAAATAATCTCTTGGGAGGTTGTATCCATAACCATGCCTAAATAGGAGTGAGTTCCTGTATTAATTCCCGATAACTGTCCAAAGACTGAATCCTTATCGGCTGGTGTTTCTAAGGAACCTGAAAAATAGTCTCGGTTAGGAATCGATTGCAGTTCTGCTGCGGCTTGGCTGAGGCGCTGTTCATCTAATGTGCCGACTGCATAAGCATCAATTAATTGACGATAAACTTTACAGGTGAGGGCGACATAGAAGGAGGATTTCATCCGTCCTTCTATTTTTAAGGAGCAAATATTATGGTTAAAAAATTCACCAATCTGATAAATTCCCCACAAATCTCTAGAAGACATGAAGCTGACCAAATTATCGGCTTTATCGTCATGACTTTGTAAGTGATAGGGTAATCGACAGGATTGGATACATCCGCCCCGGTTAGAATCGCGACCTGCGGTAAAATTAGAAATTGTGCAATGACCAGAATATGCCATACACATTGCACCGTGGGTAAACATCTCCACGTCAATACCAGATTGTTCTCCAATTAAACCCGCTTCAGCAATACTGAGTTCTCGACCGACAATTAAGCGCTTGACTCCCATTTTTTTCCAGAAAAGGGCGCTGTAGGAATTGAGACAAGATGCTTGAGTGGAGAGGTGAATAGGTAGATTTGAATTCCTTTGCACCACTCGGATAACGCCTAAATCTGAGACAATCACCCCATCAACCCCAATAGATTCCAGAAACTGACAATAGTCGGGGAGTCCCTCAAAGTCTGCATCGTGGAGAAAAGCGTTCAGTGTGACGTAAATTTTGGCATCATGTTGATGGGAAAATGCCACACCTTGAGCTAACTCAGAGTCAGTAAAATTATCTGCACGCGCCCGCAATCCATAGTTTTGTCCCCCTAGATACACCGCATCTGCACCATAAGCAATGGCGACTTTTAAGCGTTCCAGATTCTTCGCTGGGGCGAGGAGTTCAGGTTTAAGCATGTCTGGGTTGAAGGATAAGCGGGAACAGCCCTAATTTAACATTCGCGGTGCGATCGCATCCAGAAAAAGGATGGGATACGAGGCAGACATATCGGGGAGAAAGGACAAAGGACATAAGACATAAGACTATCTTGTTGCAATCTTTAAAATGGATTAGCCCAAATTGTTCCTATCTTTACAGATTTTCTCCTATAACAGAAGTAACAGACAAGTGGGTTCAAGGGTAGTGGGAATGCCCCTTCACACCGCTTGGCTTGTACCCAGATCGCTTGGTAAAAAGAGCCATCTAGTGAGCAAATTCCAGTAGAGATAGATTTCAGAGGCGCGAAGTATCGCGTCTCTTCTCATTTTTTGCAGCAGCTTGATCAATCTTAACCAAAGGCTAGCGTTCACCGTCCGGATCAGATAGTCTGCTAAGTGTTAATTTGATGGGAGAATAAGCAACAACCTGATTATGTGTGAGATCCCGAAGCCGTTCCCTGTTATGGGACTACCTGTTCACCTACTCCAAGAGTACGATCGCTGGTTGGGTAATCGCCTTGGGCAAAACCTGGGGTGTCATGTGGTGACATTGAACGCAGAAATGGTAATGCAGGCGGAGTGTAATCCAGCTTTGGCAAGTTCAATCCGACAAGCGGAATTAGTTGTCCCTGATGGTTCAGGTGTTATCCTTTACTTACTCCTCCACGGTATCCGACAGCAGCGTTGTCCAGGAATTGAATTGGCAGAATCGTTACTGCAACAGGCGGGAGAATGGGGTAAGTCTTATCCGGTTTTTTTCTATGGGGGTCAACCGGGTATTGCTCAAGCGGCGGCTAAGATATGGCAAGAACAATACCCGAAACTCGCGATCGCAGGAATTGAAGATGGCTATCTTTCCCCAGAAGCTGAAGATCAACTCAAAGTTAGATTAGCAAAAGAACAACCGCCATTAATTTTTGTCGGTTTAGGGGTTCCCCGTCAGGAGTTGTGGATTGCTCAAAACCGACATTTGTGCCCTCGCTCCCTTTGGATTGGCGTTGGCGGTAGCTTTGATATTTGGGCTGGGGTTAAATCCCGTGCGCCTGTCTGGTTGCGGAATCATCATTTGGAATGGCTCTATCGACTCTATCAAGAACCTTGGCGCTGGCGGCGGATGATGGCTTTACCGCAGTTTGCGCTCAAAGCGATCGGACAACGTTTTGCCTAACTGCTACTACTGGATCGACGTTCTAGCCGATTTAACACACGGGTAATGAGTTCAGGCTCTACTATCGGTTTTTTCACGTAATCATCAGCACCGACTGTAAAAACTTGCTGCACCGTTTGCACTTCTGTATGGGCGGAGAGAAATAGCACGGGTAAGTTACTCCAGCGTAAGTCATGACGAACCACTTGACATAACTCTATGCCACTATATTCCGGCATTTCTACGTCTAAAATTAGTAAGTCAGGGGATACGGCTTCTAGAACATCCCAGAAGCGTTGGGGATGTGCCAACGTAGTCACCTTTAGTCCCCAGGGTTGCAGCAAGTGGCGCAGCAGGGCGAGGATTTGCTCGTCATCATCCACGACTAAGACTTTAGCTTCCCCCAATTTCTGCTGATTAATCGCTTGAGTCACCGCGTGCAAAATTTCTGGGGGAGTCATGGGTTTCTGTAAAAAGGTAGCAGCACCTAGACGGGCGGCTTTTACGCGACTGCTGAGGTGATTTTGACTGGAAAAGATGAAAACGGGAATTTCTGAGTGTTGGTTAGCGAGTTCTGCTAGGAGTTCAAAGCCGTTTTCTTGGGTGTCAGCAAAGGTGAGATCCAGCAAAATTACATCAGGAGGATGTAGCGCGATCGCTCGTTTGGCGGCTTGAGGGTGAGGGGCGCTATTCACCTGCAATCCCCAGGCTTTTGCTTCGATTTCTATATGTTGAGTGAGGATCTGATCATCGTCAATGACTAATAATTGGGCTGGGGAAGTGGAAGAGGTTGGCGGATCACAGACAGGGGGCGCCACCTGAACAAGGGCGGGTTTGGTTGCGATCGCCTGTTGGAGTGAGTCTATTAAATGTTTTAGCTTTTGGGCGTCTGGCGGCGTTGCTTTTGTCTGAGTCTGCAAAAGCTGTTCGATTTCTCGTGCGATTTGAGAACCCTCTGCACAACCAAACGATCCTAATGAGCCAACTAATCGGTGTGCTTCCATTTTGGCATGTTCATAGAGTTGCTGATTCAGGGTTCCTGTCGCCAGGGTTAAACTCACTTGCCTAAATACGTCTAGCTTTTCCGGGAGGCTTTCTTTAAACTTTTGCCAGATTTTGGCAACCGCCGCCATGACTTTAGCTTCAGACGTGTCATGAGAGATTTCTACATTTTCCCGGATTTTTTTGTTTTCTTGTTCCTGAGTGGGTGCATCTTTGAGGCGATACCCTACGCCGTATACTGTTTCAATTAAATTAATTTTTATCCCGGCGGCTTTAAGCTTTTGCCGCAACCCTTTAATTTGGGTGGTTACGGCTTCCTCACCGGGAAATTCATCACTCGACCAAATGTGATTGAGGATAGCACTGCGGCTAAAAATACGTCGAGGATGACGCAGGAATAGTTCTAACAATCCGTATTCTTTGGGTGTTAAGTGTAATAATTTTCCTTTATACATCACTTCACCCGTATCCGGTTCTAGCCGCAGCTTCTCCCAGGTCAACACCTTTGATATTGTGGAGTGACGCCGCCGCAATAATGCCCGAATTCGCGCTATCAATTCGCACAGATCATAGGGTTTAATTACATAGTCATCAGCACCCGCCTCTAATCCGCGAATGCGATCAGCGCTACTCCCCTTAGGGCTGACGAGGAGAATCGGCATTTGAGAACCCTGATGGCGCAGTTTTTGGCATAGATGAATCCCATCTAGCTTTTGAGGCGTGACGTCTAAGACGGCTAAGTCATAGTGAGAGGTTTGAGCCAGTTCCAGTCCATAATCAGCATTCGTTGCTGCTTCAATGGTGTATTGATGGGCTGTGAGTGCTTCAATCAGGGGTGAAGCTGTCGCTGGATCATCATCGACTATCAGAATCTTCATGGGAAAGGGGAGAATTGGGAATGGGGTTGCTCTGTATTCCCTTTGATCTTCACCTTTTTCTGAGGGATTCTTGAGTGAAAAGTACACAATCCTCAATAAAAATTAAGATTTATTCAAGATAATAAAGTTTTAGATCTATCGTTAGATAGATTCCTTAACCGCGACCCAACGACTAGCTATAGGCATCCGCCAACCGGTACCAAATGCCCGATCGGTAATCTTTAATCCTGGTGGTGCTTGGCGGCGCTTAAATTCTGCCCGTGCTACCATTTGCATCACTTTATGGACAATCTCTGGATCATGTCCGGCGTCGATGATTTGGTGGGCAGATTGATGGTCATGAATCAGGCGTTGTAAGATATCATCCAAGATGTCATAAGACGGTAAGGAGTCTTGGTCAGTTTGATCCGGTTTGAGTTCAGCACTTGGAGGTTTGGCTAAGACATTGGCGGGAATAATTTCTAGTTGGGTATCCGATAATGGCTTTGGGGTAGCTTGGCTTTCCCATGCCTTAGCTTGGGTAGAATTAAGCCACTCACAGAGGGAATAAACGCGGGTTTTGGGAACATCCGCGATCGCGGCTAATCCACCGTTCATATCCCCATAGAGAGTACAGTACCCCACCGCCATCTCTGATTTATTCCCCGTCGAGATGAGCAGATAGTCAAACTTATTCGCGATCGCCATTAACAAGTTTCCCCGAATCCGGGCTTGAATATTCTCCTCGGCTGTGCCAAATTCGGTGCCGGCAAATAGGGGTTCTAAACTTTGGTCATACCCCTGCATCAAGTCGCCAATGGGCAATGTATGAGTTTTAATCCCTAAATTCTTGGCTAAAGCTAGAGCATCATCGATGGAGTGTTTAGAGGAATGGGGGGATGGCATGAGAACACCAAGTACATTTTCTGGTCCCAAGGCTTCTGTAGCAAGGGCAGCAACTAGGGATGAATCAATTCCCCCACTCAAACCAATCACCACCCGTTTAAAGCCACATTTGCGGGCATAGTCTCGCACCCCTAGAACTAAAGCCGACCATATTTGAGCATTTATACTCTCTGGGGCGGGTGCGATCGCACTCTGGCGTAAATCCCGTTGGAGAGGATCAAAGTCTACCAGCAAAACATCGGTTTCAAAGGCAGGGGCGCGACAAACCATTTCCCCGGCGCGGTTAAATCCCACACTACTCCCATCAAAGATTAAGTCGTCATTTCCCCCCACCTGATTAGCGTAGAGAATCGGTTGCTGATAACGCCTAGCGCTATGCTGCAACATAGCTTCCCGCAGTTGCTGCTTGCCCACACTATAGGGCGAGGCGGAGAGATTGACAATCAAATCAACCTTTTGCTGGACTAAGTCGGTAATGGGATTGAACTGATAGGTACGCTTCCCCCAAAACTCCTCATCGTTCCACAGATCCTCGCAAATCGTCACGCCAATTTTAATTGGGGTAGCTGAGTGTGCCTCTAAGGTAAATGAATTACTCTGGACTCCGGCTTCAAAATAGCGGTTCTCATCAAAGACATCATAGGTTGGCAACAGGCGCTTATGAAACACCTGCTGTACCTTACCGCCCTCTAACAGGGCAATACTATTGAATAAAGGTTTACCTCCCGAACTCTCAGCTTTGGGATTCGCTGTTACTGTTCCCACCAAAACTGCTAGGGTTGAGGGTAACTGTTGGGCTAAGTTGTCCAGACATTCTGTCATGGACTCCATAAAACTGGGATTTAATAGCAAGTCTCGCGGCGGATATCCACACAGGGATAGTTCAGGGGTCAATAAGAGGCGGACACCCTGACGCGCCGCCTGATTCGCCGCATCAAGGATTTTTTGGGCATTGCTGGTTAAGTCGCCAATCGTGGGATTGAGTTGTGCGATCGCAAGTTTCATCAGAGACACTCAATAGGCTGGCTAGGTTCAAACTAACATGTCATTAGTCGTTAGTCATTAGTCTTGCCGTAACTGATGACAGGAACTAGCGGTGAAGACAACCGTCATGGCTTAGATTCATGAACCGCGCCTTACTTCGTGAAGACGCGGATTGGCAGAGGGAACCTGCCAGGAAGTCATGAATAGGGCATAAGTTGGTAGGGGATAACCACTTCCAAGCATTTCTCTAGCTTGGCTTAAATGTAGGTCTAGGAATCTCTAGGCACCCTCTAAGTCCAGGACACACCCCTATCAATGCCTTAAGAGACGTAAACATTTACACGAATGGATTATCTCTATGAATCGTGTTCCAGTAGTTAGCAAAGAAGGAAAACCACTGATGCCTACCAAACCCTCCAGGGCTAGACGGTGGGTCAAAGAAGGTAAGGCAGTGGGGAAATGGTCAGACCTGGGCGTCTATTATTTCCAGCTCACCACATCACCATCGGCTGAGGAGGTGCAACCAATTGCTGTTGGAGTGCTCCCTTGTAAGTCCTACTCCGGTGTCGGTGTCCAGTCCGCTAAATGTACCCTGCTACAACTACACCTGATCCTCCCTTTTGGGCGGGTCAAGAAACGGATGGAAACCCGCGCCATGCTGCGACGGGGGCGACGGGGACGGCGGATTAACCGAGATGACCCATTCAGGCAACGTAACCATCGGCAATGCAGGTTTGATAATCGCAAAGGTCACAAAATACCCCCATCCATTAAAGCCTCCCGGCAGTTGGAGTTACGGACAGTTATGGAATTGGCGGCTATCTTCCCGGTGACAGCGATTGGTTATGAGCGGGTCAGAGCCGACATAGACCTTTCCCAACGCAAACGTGCTAAATCGGGTAAGGGCTTCTCTCCGGTGATGACGGGTCAGAATTGGGCGATATCCCAGATGGAAAAAATCGCCCCTGTCTATGTCCGGCATGGTTGGCAAAAGGATGGGAACGGCACGTCTCAACTCCGAACCCAACTGGGGTTAGAGAAGGATCAGGCTAACAAGTCCATAGCTAAACCGGAGACTCACGCGGTTGATGGGGTGACACTGGCTTGCGGGTACTTTCTCAAGTATGTCCCGTTCGCTGGTTCTAACTCATACGGTTACACCCACAAGGGTAGCGTTAACGTGACCCCTTCCCCATTTAAAACCATCACCCGTCCTGGTGCGGTGAAGCGGGGGAAAGAGTATGGGTTCTTCCGTCGTCAATTACACTTTGAAGTACCGGATAAGTCGGGGGTAAGGAAGCGTAAGGGTGGAACGATTACACCATTTGGTCTAAGGATTGGTGATTTGGTAAGAGCAGAGAAATCCGGAAAAGTCTACATTGGCTATGTTGGTGGGTTCACCGACACTCAAAAGACTAAAAATATTTCCGTTTGCGACTACACATGGAAACGTATTGGTCAATTTGCCCCTAGTAAAGTTGAGTTAATCAGGAGAAATAATGGCTTATGTGTAGCTTAGGCAAGAATTGGATGCCTCCATTCTTCCGGCATCCCGCTATCCCTCCTCACCCTACGAGAGTTGAGGGTGAGGACTCCCGCGAATACGTTGAAAGCGACTGTGGCAATAGATCTCAAGACTAGATTAGAAGAAGGTTATACCATGGGTGGTCTTAAGCATTTTACCTATCTCGGTACGGTTACGCTAATCTTCGGGTTGGCGTTGGCTTTCGCTGCACCTCGAATCAAAGCCCAGTCATTCGATATTAGTTTAAAGTTTCCTCCAGGAGAAAATATTGGCGCACCCCAGAGAACCGGCGGGGGCGGACAAAGGGGTATAGCTTGTGTTACCGGAAAGACACGATTAACGGCGCTAACGCCAATGAATAATCTAACGACTACCATATCTTCCAACCCCAGCTTGTTTTGGTATATTCCCCCAACACAAGCGCAGTCAGCCGATTTTCTGCTTGTGGACGAGGAAAACCAGGAAACTTACTACTATACACAAATACCCCTAACCCAAATACCCGGTATTTTAGAATTCAAGCTTCCTGATCACATCTCTCTGGCAACTGACACAAGGTATAGTTGGACATTGGCATTAGTGTGTAACCCTGATGATCGCAGTAAGGATCATTTTGTTCGAGGTTTAATCCAGCGTCAACCGATTCAGAACGGAACCACCCCACCCGCAGAACTGCAAACCCTTCTTGATGCACTCGTAAATCAACCCGAACAGATCAAACAACGTCTTCAAGACGAAGCCTCTAACTATGCCAAAGAAATGATTTGGGCAGAAACGCTGATGATTTTAGCTCGACTCTATCAACAATTTCCCCATGACTCCGCGATCGCAGATGAGATGCAAGAATTGTTAACATCGGTGGAGTTGGACAATATTCCCATTGAGTGTTTGGTTCACTCCTGTGCGGTTGAAACTCAACAGAATCGCGGGATTCCCCATCCTCGAAGCGAGTGAGCGTATAGCGAACGATGCTTAGGGTGGGGAGGGATAGCGGGATGCCTCCGTTCCTCCGGCATCCGAACCACGCTTCGGCAGGCTCAGCGACCACTTGATACCAATTCACGAGAAGGCTAATATATAGCAAGTTCGTGAAAATGTTATGCAGCAAGTCCTAACCGCCAAATTAAAGCTAGAAGTCACTCAGGAGCAAAAAGAACGGCTCCGAGTGACTTCTTTGGCATATAGGGACGCTCTGAATTACACGTCTGCTGTTGCCTTTGAAATGGGCAAAATATATAACGGAACGAAGATTCAGAAACAAGTCTACTACAGGCTCCGCGAAAGGTTTAACCTTCCGTCTCAAATGGCTTGTAACGTTCCTCGGCAAGTTGGGGCGACTTACAAGGCATTGCGAACAAAACTTAAGCAAAACGAGGAGGCAATTAGAACAGGTCGGACAAAGAAGCGGTATAAGGGGTTGGATGTACCGCCTAAATTTGTTTCTAGAACCTGCACTTTAAACTACCAAAGAGATTATTCATTCACCAAAGACGGTCAGGTTGGTATTACCACGACTACAGGTCGCATCAAGGTGAATTACAAAGGCTACTCCAAACATATGGAAATGATTCAGTCTGGAGTAGTAAAGATTGGAGCTGGGAAAATTTGGTACTCGAAGCCCACCAAGACTTACTACTTGCTAGTGAGCTTGGAATTAGAAGTACTAGACCTGACCCCAAACGACATCAATAGAGTTGTTGGAGTAGACGTAGGACAGCGCTATATTGCCGTTGCCGCAGATACCCGAAACAAGACTCAGTTTTTCAGTGGCTCTTATGTGAGGCATAAGGCTTCTCGTTATGCAAAAGCGAGAAAGTCTTTGCAGCGTAAAGGCACCCGTAGTGCAACTCGTAGACTAGTTGCACTATCTGGACGGGAGAGACGGTTTATCGCTGACACAAATCACCGTATTGCCAACCAAGTTGTAACACCTGGAACCTTAATCGGATTAGAGAATTTAACCCATATCCGAGAGCGGACAAGACAGAGAAGAAAAGCTTCAAAAGCATCCAAGAAACAACGCAGAGCTAACAGTAATAAGGCTAGATGGTCTTTTGCCGAATTGCACGGCTTCATCGACTACAAGGCTGTTCTTAAAGGTAGTATTGCAGTTAAAGTTGATGCTCATTACACTTCTCAGGCTTGTCCGTGCTGCGGTCACACATCTAAAGAAAATAGACCCAACAAGGGTCTAACTTTTGTGTGTCAGCAATGCGGATACAGGCTCCATGCCGATCTAGTGGGTGCCAGGAATGTTGCACTTAGAGTGTTACTCTCTCGCCAAGAGTGGGAGAGTACGGGGCGTATTTCAGCCGTCCCTGATGTGTCTGGTGATGAAACCAAAACTGATTACCGCTTGAGGTATTCAGGGCTGAGGTGGAGCCAAGATACAATCCCTAACTTCAACGAAGTGACGCCTCAAGGCGGAACGGAGTAAGTTGGGGTAGTTGAAGATGCTGAGGCGATGAGAGAGTTAAAAGAGTAAACTCTCGCAGTGAAGGGTCAAAACTCAGATGTATAAATCCTGTAAGCGGTGGCTTTGGCAATGGCGTGGCGTTTGGATAGTTAGCCCAACGGTTACAGGTTTGATCATTCTCCTGCGGTGGATTGGGATGCTGCAAAATTGGGAATGGGCAGCCTATGACCAATATATGCGTTGGCGTCCTTCCGAACCCTTGGATCAACGAATTGCGATTGTGGGGATTGATGAGGCGGATGTGAAAAAAATTGGGCAACTTTCTCGATCGATTCTTCCGGATCAGATTTATGCCCAAGCTATTGCTAAACTCAAAACCCATAACCCTAAAGCTATTGGTCTGGATGTTTATCGAGATTTACCCGTACAACCGGGTCATCAGGAATTAGTTCGCATCTTTGAAACAACCCCTAATCTGGTGGGGATTGAGAAAGTGGTTGGGGATAAGCGTCAGGATGCTGTCGCCGCCCCCCCAGTGTTGAAAGCGAAAGGGCAAGTGGGCGCTAATGATGTCATCTTTGATGCCGATACTAAAGTTCGACGCGCACTCTTACAAGTTGAAAATGCCAATGGAAATGTGATTCCCAGTTTTGGATTTTATCTAGCACTTCTCTATCTTGATGCTCAAGGAATTAGCCCCCAACCAATACCAGGCGAACCCAATACCTGGCAGTTAGGAAAAAGCACGTTTTCTCGCTTCAAAAAAAATGATGGGGGTTATGTCCGCACGGATGACGGTGGCTACCAAATCTTATTGAATTATCGAGGTAGCAAGGAACACTTTGAGACTATCTCATTGCATGATCTGCTTGAGGATCGTATCCCTCCAGATTGGGGACGCGATCGCATTATTCTGATCGGCTTTGTGGGTGAGAGTTTCCAAGACTGGATTTTTACACCCTACAGTAGCAGTTGGTTCGCTTTGCCCGAACGTATGTCTGGAGTAGAGTTGCATGCCAATCTTACCAGTCAAATCCTGAGTGCCGCGCTACAAGGGCGTCCTCTAATTCAAACATGGTCTCAACTCAAAGAAAACCTGTGGATTTTTTTCTGGTCTACTGTAGGCGCTATTTTAACCTGGCAGGGACGGTATCAGGTGAACCTGCGACGGGCATCTGTACAACGCTTTTCGGGACTGATCCTGGCAGGGGGTATCGTGGCGGGTAGTGGTTATGGAGCGTTTTTGATCGGATGGTGGATTCCCGTGGTTCCGCCTCTGCTGGCTTTATCGGGTTCAGTGATGGCTATCACCAGTTACCTTGCCCATCAAGTGGGTAAAATCCGCGAAACCTTTGGACGCTATCTCACCACTGAAGTTGTTGCGAATGTCTTAGAAAACCCTTCGGGGGCTAAACTCGGTGGTGAACGGCGCACGGTTACTATTTTAACGTCGGATTTAAGGGGGTTTACTGCCCTGACTGAACGTTTAACGCCAGAAGAGGTGGTGAACATTCTCAACTTTTACTTTGGCACGATGACGGATGTTATTACTCAATACCAAGGCACAATTGATGAGTTTCTTGGGGATGGAATTTTAGTTCTTTTTGGTGCGCCGACGCTTCGTGAAGATGACGCCCGCCGCGCCATTGCTTGTGCAGTGGCGATGCAGTTGGCAATGACATCTGTCAATGAACGAATGAAGCTTCTGGGTTTACCGCCGTTGACTATGGGCATTGGTATTAATACGGGGGAGGTTATCGTTGGCAATATTGGGTCATCGAAACGGACGAAATATGGAGTGGTGGGCTCTCAGGTTAATTTAGCCTATCGCATCGAATCCTATACAACAGACAGTCAAATTCTGATTTCTCAGTCTACTCTAAATGCGGCTGGATTTGGGGTAAGAATTGATGGAAAGATGCGGGTTCAACCTAAGGGATTGCCCAAGCCCATTCCGATTTATGAAGTGGGGGGAATCGGTAAACCTTACTCCTTGTTTTTAACTAAACCTGAAGAACAATTTATGCCGTTGGTCGAGCCGATTCCTTTACACTACACTTTTTTGGATGGCAAGCATGTCAGTGATCTATTTTTTCGGGGAACTTTAGTAAAAATTTCTGCCAAAGGTGGCGAGATTCGCTCAGAACAAGTCATGGCTCCTTTGACAAATATCAAGATTAATTTACTTGTTGATGATCGGTTAATTTCGGTGAATGAGGATATCTATGCCAAAGTGTTAGATAAACCCAGTGATGATAATTCGTTTTATATTCACTTTACGTTTTTACCGCCGAATGTAGAAACGATGCTATCCAATCATTATAAGTTACTTCGTCAACTTCAGGGCGAAAGTCAGGAACAGGGAACAGGGAACATAAAATAGAAGTTCCTCTATTTTATGATTTACCTAAAAAATAGGCGTTCTCTTGAGAATAGGGGTAGGTTTACCTAAGTAAAACCCTTGGGCATAATCTACACCTAACGCCTGCAATCGTTCCAGAATCGCTACATTTTCGACGTATTCGGCAATGGTCTTAATTTGCTTCGCCTTAGCCATTTGTACAATAGCACAGACAATGGCTTCAGAGATGGGATTGTACACTACATCCCGCACAAACATACCGTCGATTTTGACAAAATCTAACGGTAATTCCTTGAGATAGGCTAAACTCGACATACCTGTACCAAAATCATCCAAGGCAAACTGACAACCTAGGTTTTGCAAGCGCTGGATAAATTTCCGAGTTTTGTCCAAGCTGGTTAATGCTACCGTTTCGGTAATCTCAAAGACTAAACTGCTGGGCGGAACAGGATGGTTGCTGACGGCATTTTCGAGAAAGTTTAGAAAGCTGTCATCGTTAACACTGGAACCGGAAAGGTTAAATGCAATAATACACCCACAATAATAATCCCTTGCCCAACAGCCCATACATTTGCTAGGGTGGTAAATACCATTGAAAAATGATTCCAGAACCCAACGATCAATAGATGGCATTAATCCTGATTTTTCGGCACAGGGAAGAAAATAGTTGGGTAGGATGATCCTGCCATCTTGTCCCACCATTCGGATTAAAATTTCCTTGTGAACATGACCCTCTTTTTCACCCTGACGGAGAGGGAAAATCGGTTGAAAGTATAAGCAAAAACGATCTTCTATAAGGGCAGTTCGTAATGCTTGACTACTGGTTGATTCTTGACAGAGATTTTCTCGCACATTTTTCACCTCCAATTTGTCACCTGCTTCTGTTTACCCCAATGCTACCAGAAAGGTGGTTATAGAACAGTTGACACTCCCCCTTTTAGAAAAAGGGGGATTGGAGCGGAACTCACATTCCACATATCCTGAGAAAACAGTCCTAATTGTCTTCCCAAGTTCCCAGGCACACGACGTTTACCCTGAAGGGTGTCGTGTTTTCTCCTTAAAGCAACTGTTAATTCATGGCTCTAGCGTTTCAAACAGGGTTAGCTGCTTGGGTTTCCCACAGTCCGTGGGTACCTTAATTAACTTCAAGCCATACTCAATAACGGCTTTACGCTTGATGTTTCGTGCAGCTTGTTGATCAGCATGGTCAAAATGACCACACCTGTTACAAATAAACCGTTCTCTGTCCCGGTTGGCTTTATCGATATGACCACAAACGCTGCACTCTCTGGATGTATCTCGCGGGTTCACCTTGAGCAAGACCTTTCCTGACTTCTCAGCCACGTACTGAATCTTGGAGATTAGCTCTCCCCACGAAGCATCCAAAATAGAACGATTTAAACCCCGCTTGGCTGATTGACCATTGGGTAGGAAACGTCCAGTTCCTTCATCTGGCTTGGGTTTGCACCGCCTCACCATTCCTTGAATGTTGAGATCTTCTACGACAATCGCGTCGGCTTTTTTGACCAGTTTATTGGCGACCTGCCATTGGTAAGCATTTCTGCGGTTAGCTATTTGGCTGTGCAGCTTGGTAACTGAAGCGACCCGTTTCTTTCGGTTCACCGAGGCTTTTTTAGTCCGGCTGACGCGGCGCTGACGAATCCGAAGAATTCGCTTAGTCTTCTGGTTAGTGGCAAACCTTGGATTGGGAATATCACTCCCATCAGAACAATGCACCAACTTGGTTAAACCCATGTCCAGCCCAACCGCCGTTTTTACTTCGGATGTTGGTAGAGGTGCAGCCATTGGGACTGATTTGTCCTCTAGTCGCACACTCATGAACCATCCATCGGTTCGGCGGCGGATTGTCACACTCCTGATGGCAAATCCATCGGGTATAGGACGGGAATTGAAAAAGCGCATCCAGCCAATTTTAGGCAGATAGACCTTGTTTCCTTTAAACTTAACCCGACCAGGTTTGTATTCAAACGACCGGAAATTACTGCGGTTTTTAAATGCCGGAAAACCCCGTCCATCAAAGAAGTTTTTATAGGCAGTATTCAACCGAGCAATGTTACGTTGCAATACGTCCGAGTCAATTGATTTGTACCAAGGGCGGGCAGCTTTTAGGTCTACCAATCCAGCGTCTTGAATTGTGCCAGAATTGCGTTTTTTGCCGCTATTTTGCCAAGGGTTTCCTGTTGCTCCATTTTTGACGATACAGCAGGTCAGTGGATAGGCTTCTGCTTGGGTTCTTAGGTTACAGTACGCGCCTTGGATGAACTGCTGTCGATAAGTTTCAATTCGGTCAGCCAGACACCAGTTGTAATGGCTTCTGAGCATATTAAGCCACGACTCCATCTTGACAGACTGACTGCCAGATGGACGTATTTTGTAGACGTAGCTTAAAATCATGACTGACTGGATGTTGTCGTTAATGCTATGTCATCAACAAAACAAGTATAGCACAAAAACCAACCTTCAATGCAACAATATAGAAAGAGCAATCACTCGGTTTAAATGGTAAATTACCATTTAGTCTGGACGCCCAAACGACGGAAAAAAGTCCTGGTAGGAGACATAAGGAAACGGTTCGACGCTATATTGAAAACCAGAGGAAATGACGGCGAATGAATTCGCCGTGTCGGACTTCATCCCCGATTTAAAAATACGGGGCTTCCGTCCTCCCGCTTTTTCTCTGTGATAGGGATAACAATTAAGCGTGAATGAGGGGAGAAACAAACTGATGTCGCAATCCTAAATGAGTTAGGAAATCTTCTGTTGCCAGTTAAGAGTTCCTTTGACTCACCGAAATGCTTCCGACTCAAGTCGAATCTCTATAGGTTATTGTTGGGATAAGCGTTTAACCGTTGCACCTCCTAAGCGCTGATCAGCATCCTCGAGTAAAGTAGGAATTGTATCAGCATGGGGACTCCGGTGTAAACATGCCTGAAGATTGAATTTTGCGATTTTATCGGCTTTAGCACCCGGAAACCAGTGTCCCGCATTGGTTAAGAGGTTGTAACGCATTTTAGCGTATTCAACCATATCATAGGCGATCGCTAAATTTCTCAGCCACAAAATTACCGGGATATTCACTCCACCAGGGGTGTCCTCGTGGCTGGGTAAACCGATGTGCCAGGTTTTGAACCAGTCTTCACCGAGTCGTGCGATCGCGGCTTCTTCTAATCGTGCGACAATGGGGGGTAATACTTCATCAACCTGATCCAATAATTCAACCGCTTTCAAGTGTTCATCAAAATCACTGGGGCGGGATGCACCTAAACTTAAGGTATGTACCTGGGGATGGGAAAGGCAAAATAAGTCATTAAATACCATTGGACTCAACGGTTGACAGAGTTCAACTAACCGTTGCGGCGGTTTATACAGCATTCCTCCTTTATCCGACGGACTAATAATAAAAACGCCCATATCGTGACGGGTGGCGGCTTCAATCGCCGACCAATTAAACTGATTAATGTAGTACCAGTGCAGATTTACATAATCAAATTGATCCGTTTCAATAGTTTTGATAATTAAATCAGTAGCGCCGTGGGTAGAAAAGCCAATAAACCGCACTTTTCCTTGAGCTTGCAACTGACGCGCCACATCCAGACAGCCCCCAGGACGAATGCTATCATGGAGTAATTGAGGCGTGTTTATTCCATGAAGTCCGAGTAAATCAACATAATCCAGTTTCAGGAATTTCAATGATTGTTCAAACTGACGCCGAAATTCTTTGGGGTCTGATTTAGGACTAACTTTTGTCTGGACAATTAATTGGTCACGCACAAATGTGGGCAAAATCTTGCCTAACTGCATTTCTGACGTGCCGTAACCCCGCGCCGTCTCAATATGATTAATGCCGACTTCAATCCCTCGACGAATTGTTGTGTCTAAGTTGTGTTGATTATCTTGAGGAATTAACCAGGCGGGCATATCTTTCCATTTAAATTGATACCGCATTCCGCCGCAGGAGAGTACTGGCATTTGTAGTTCGGTACGCCCAAATCGTCTGTACTGCATCATAAGTATGATTAGAAGTCGCTGAAGTCCAGAGTCTGTGAACTAAATCCGGGTTGACTAACCCCTTTATCATCCAGTCCGCGCAGGCGGACTTGGTTTGTGTAACCGCGATTAAAATCGCCCGATCTCAAGGGGGGCTTAGGACAAAGGGAGAATCCTACCAAATCCCCCCTTTGTTAATCAATGATACCCAAACCTCTAGGCTTTGAAAATTAAACGTTATTCAGTTGAATAATTTCCAAAATAAACGCCATAACCGGGAACTTCTACAACGCCATCATACCGTCGGTTAGTAAAATCAGACTCATCGGCTCTCAAACAATTGGGGTAGGGCGATAAATCAAAATGAACAGGTAGTGGACTCAAATTAAACAGACAAAGGAGGTTTTGTTCCTCACATTGGCGGGTAAATCCCACTAGCGGTTCATCTGTATCCAGCAGCGTTAAATCCCCTTTAAGTAAAGCCGGTTGTTGCTTGCGCCAATGAATCAAACGGCGATATTTATTCAAAAGAGACATGGCTTCATGATCCTGCTGGTCAATCGCCTGATCGCGATGTTCCTCTGCAATGGGTAGCCAGGGTTCTGCTGCTGCGGTAAAGCCAGCATTAGGCGCATCTTTGAGCCAGGGTAGGGGGGTGCGTGAGCCATCTCGACCTACAATGGATGGATACCCGGCTAGTCCAAAGGGATCTTGCATTTTTTCAAAGGGAATCGTGGCTTGGGTTAAACCTAGTTCATCCCCTTGATAAATACAGCAACTTCCCCGTAGCGAAAGCTGTAGCGCGATAAACAGATGGTCAAAGATGGCATGAGTGAATTTATCATCAATGAGAAACTTCAGCCAGCGGCTTTTGAGTCGGGGAAAATCATGGGTACCCCCTGTCCAGCAGATCACCCCCTCTTGAAAATGAGCTTCTACCTGCTCGATCATGTCGCGCACTCGCTCATAACTCAAGGGTTCATCATGCATCAAGACTGAGTTATAGGCTGTATGTAAGCGTTTCTCGCCTTTAACATATTCACTGGAGGTGACAATCGCATCTTCAGCCGAACTAATTTCAGCTAACGTCATTGTTCCGGGATATTGATCCATCAATTCCCGAATTGGTTTAAGAAATTCCAAGGTTTCCGGTTGGCAAAAGTTATATTTATTCAATTGAGAGAAAAATGGATCGTAGGGATCTGCTCCAGCCGGTCGCTTCATATTTTTGGGTCGGGGTGGATTATCCCGTAGTTGGCGATCATGGGTAAAGAAATTCACCACATCTAGGCGGAAACCATCGACACCCAAATCTAGCCAAAACTTTGCCACATCCAGAATGGCTTGTCTAACCTCTGGGTTATACCAGTTTAAATCGGGCTGTTCGGCTAGGAAATTGTGCAGGTAATACTGTTCCCGTTGAGAGTCCCATGTCCAAGCACTCCCACCAAAGGTTGAAAGCCAGTTGTTTGGCGGGGTTCCATCTGGCTTTGCATCCGCCCAAATATACCAGTCAGCTTTGGGATTATCATGACTACTGCGACTCTCGATAAACCAGGGATGTTCGTTTGATGTGTGGTTCCATACCTGATCAATGAGTACCTTTAAGCCCAATTCATCTGCCTTCTTCAGGAGACACTTGAAGTCTTCCATTGTGCCAAAAATGGGTTCTATCGCACAATAGTCAGAAATATCATAACCAAAGTCCTTCATCGGGGACTTGAAAAATGGTGAAACCCAAACCGCATCAACGCCCAGGGAGGCGATATAGTCCAGTTTTTCCATGATCCCCTTCAGATCACCGATACCATCCCCATTACTATCCATAAAGCTGCGGGGATACACCTGATAAATAACAGCACTACGCCACCACTCATTGGATTTTTGATTTGAGTTGGGTTTTTTAACCTTGTCTAAGGTGGTAGATTTAGGATTGAGGGTAGATTGTTCAATCATACGCGATTAAATTTATTTGTTGTTACCTATTGTGGCTTTACTGGTTCTTCCGGACTTATTGTATCGCCCTGCCTATCAGCCGTAAAGCCTGAATTATGGGCATCTGCCAAAAGCTGATCAAAATCCTCCAATGTTCCCAAATCTGGATCAATGGTGTACATATCCGTCACGTCATAGCCAAAATCATCCATTGGCGATTCAAATAACGGGCAGAACCAGATAGCATTCATGTTTACTCGTTAGCTTCAGATAAATTTAATTCCCCAAAAAAGACGCCATAAGCGGGGATTTTTAGCTGATCGCCGGATCGGTCTGTGGTAAACCCAGAACCCTTGACTTCCTGGCAATCTGGATAAGCTGACAAATCATACTGTTCTGGTGTATCACCGAGATTGAAAATACATAGTAAACGCTGTTCCTCTGATTCCCGAATAAAGGCAAATAGAGGTTCGTCTGTATCCAGTACTTTAGCATTAGTCATTCCCTGGATTAAAGCGGGTTGATCTTGACGCCAATGCGTCAGACGCCGCCAGGTATTTAATAGGGAGTTGGGATCAGGTTCTTGGACATTTACGGCTAGACCCAAATGAGACTCGGAAACAGGTAACCAGGCGCGTTGGGCGACAGTAAATCCGGCATTGGCGGCATAAGATTTCCAAGGCATCGGTGTGCGGGAACCATCGCGCCCAGGAACTTCTGGATACAGGGCTTTACCAAAGGGATCTTTAATTTCTTCGGGGGGAATATCCTCTGGAATTCGGGCTTCGGGTAAGCCTAACTCGTCTCCTTGATAGAGACAAAAGGCTCCGGGTAGGGAGAGTAACATTGCCGCGATCGCATGATAAAATTCCTCTGGATAGGGATTCCCTTCAGCATCTTTTCCTGTCCAACAGGATTTGAGACGACCATAATCATGATTCCCGACAATCCAGCAATTACCCCCTTCGCTGAAATAATGTTGCACTTTGTTCAGGGTATCGCGCATTAATTTAGCGCTAATCGGTTCATCAACTAGCAGTGCACTGTTATACGCCATATGTAATTTATCGCGTCCCACATGCTGACTTGATAGAACAATTGAATCTTCACAGAACGTGACTTCAGCTAAGGTAATTACTCCCGGATACTGCTCCACCAGTTCCCGAATCGGTTTGAGCGCTTCTAAGGTTTCTTCACGGCAGAAATTATATTTAAATAACTGCCGAACAATGGGATTATCGGGAGCAACGCCATCGGGTAAGGGTGCATCATCGGGGCGAGGCGGATTATCTCGCAATTTGGCATCATGCAAGAAAAAGTTAGGCGCATCGATGCGAAAACCATCCACACCTAAATCCAGCCAAAATTTTGCCCGTTTCATCAAGGAATCAACCACGTCCGGATTATGCCAATTCAAATCCGGTTGACTGGGGAGGAAATTATAGAAGTAAAATTGTTGACGTTCACCTGACCATTGCCAAGCACTTTCACCCATAAAGGCTGATAGCCAATTATTAGGAGGTGAACCATCTTCTTTGGCGTCTGCCCAAACATACCAATCGGCTTTGGGATTATCCCGACTTTTTTTACTTTCCTGGAACCAATGATGCTGATCTGACGTGTGATTCCAAACCTGATCAATCATCACTTTCAGACCCAGGATATGGGATAGGTTCAGTAATCGCTCAAAGTCTTCCCGCGTCCCAAACATTGGATCAACCTTACGCATGTCGGTAATATCATAGGCTAGATCGTTCATCGGGGATTGAAAGATGGGCGTTAACCAAATGGCATCAACGCCAAGGGCAGCTATATAATCGAGTTTCTCAATAATCCCTTCTAAGTCTCCTTTGCCATTTTCTATGGTGTCTTTAAAACTCCACGGCGAAATCTGATAAATGACAGCGTTTTTCCACCATTGCTTGCCTTGCATGAAACCTCCTTTTTTTCACAGAAACAGCACAATAAATCTCAGGTTGAATTAACCCGATTTCAGGTGGAATGCCAAAGGGTATGGCGTTGTTCTCGCTTAGCCTCTCTAGGCGATTGCCTCTTGAATCTACACAGCTAACATTTCAGCAGCAGCCTTGTGCCATTCCTGCGGCGATAGTATCAGGATTGTCTCGTTAACTGGTAGCCACCATGTCTACAGGAATATCCTGACAGGGGGTAAGCTGATGATTCATCCTTCTAAGGTAGGAATCAATGATGAACGTTTTTCCCAGATTCAGCTCATCTCACGCTTTGATGTCGTGGGTTTCCAGCCGCCTTTTCTGTATAAACTTGGATAGGAGCCTTATGAGAATGCCCTGTTGCCTAAACCATGACCCATTCCTTCGATCGCACAGAAGCCTGGTATTGTTTACATTCATTAAGAATACGGAAAATAGCGGCAATATGCGGTAATCTACACATAGGTCGATAAGGTTACCCCATGAAATTATCAGATTACGCAAAAGCTCAAGGCGTCAGTTATAGGACGGCGTGGAGCTGGTGGAAGAAAGGCATCATTAAAGGTCGCCAGCTTCCAACAGGAACTATACTGATTGAAACCGACGCATTTTTTGCATCTATCGTTGCTTGCATTTATGCCAGAGTCTCCAGCTCAGAAAATAAAAGCAACTTAGATAGGCTTGCCGAAAGACTGTCTCAGTACGCAGCAGAAGACAGGCTATGCCGTCAACAAGGTTGTGAAAGAAGTAGGGAGTGGACTGAATGACAATCGCAAGAAACTGAATCAACTCTTTTTGGACAGGAGTTTCAGCGTCTTAGTGGTAGAACACAAAGATCGCTTAACTAGATTCGGTGCTAAATATATCGAAATTCTTCTATCAGAAACAGACAGAAGACTCGAAATCGTTAATGGTGTTCCTGACGACAAAGAAGACTTGATAACAGATGAGAGCGAGTGTCATTACATCATTTTGTGCAAGGCTGTATGGGATGAGAAGAGCAAAGCGCAAGAGGTCAAAACTCATTAGTGAGCTTCAGTCAAATGGAGACAATGAGACTTGTTGAGAAGCATGTAATTCGGAAATGTTGCCGGGAATGGAAAGAGATTGATAGCTTGGCATTTAAGTCTAAAAATCTCTACAACCGAGCTAATTACGAAATTCGTCAACACTTCTTTGAAACCAATCAAGTTCTCTCTTACAACGAAATGGCGTCTCGGATGCAAGCAGAAGAATCGTATTGCGAATTGCCCCGCAAAGTCTCTCAGCAAGTTCTTCGTTGTTTAGATAGAAATTGGAAAGCGTGGAAAGAGGCGGATAAAGCTTACAAGAAAAACCCTTCCAAGTTCCTGGGAAAGCCTAGACTCCCTAAATATAAAGACAAGGAGAAGGGGCGCAATCTCTTGGTTTACACCATCCAGGCTATTAGCTCCAAAGAGCTGAAGAAGGGATGGGTGAAACCATCGGGAACAGACCTGATGATTTCTTGTAATCAGCAAAATATCAATGAGGTGAGAATTATTCCCCGTCTTAACTACTACGTGGTTGAGATAATTTATGAACAATCCGTTGAACAACTGGTAGACGGTGAAGCCGTAGCAGGTGTAGATATTGGTCTTAACAACTTAGCGGCTGTAACTTCCAATCAAAAAGGCTTTAAACCTTTCCTGATTAATGGCAGACCCGTTAAAGCAGTTAATAATTTCTATAACAAAAAGAAAGCTGAGCTTCAGTCTCGTCTCAAGGGAAACAGGAAAACATCTAACAGGATTCAGCGCTTGTCAACTAAGCGAGGATTCAAGATAGATGACTATCTCCATAAGTCCAGCCGTTTCATTATTAATCGATTAGTTGAGAAGAATATCTCAACTCTTGTAATCGGAAAAAATGAGAACTGGAAGCAGGAACTCAATATTGGTAAAGCCAATAATCAAAACTTCACCAGCGTTCCTCATTCTAGATTCATTGAGATGTTGACTTACAAGGCTCAGTTGGTTGGCATTAAGGTTGTCATCACCGAAGAATCCTACACTTCGCTTGCCAGTTTCTTAGACGGAGATCCTCTTCCTGTTTACGGAACAGCAGAAGCCAAAACCGCAAAGTTTAGCGGTCGTCGCCTTAAGCGCGGGTTGTACAAATCAAAAAACGGCGTTAAGTTTAACGCCGACACAAATGGAAGTTACAACATTATCCGCTTGCGTAGTCCCAGATGCTTTCTGCAATGGGATAGAGGGTGTAGTAGTTCACCCAGTTAAGATTACTCTTACAAACTAATTTCCGTATTTTTCCGTGAAATTAGGAACTATCCCGTTCATTACCTTAAGGATTTAGATCGTGGGTGAATCAATATAATGCAGATTCATTCCCTGACCAACCCTTACCTCCGCGATTATCACAGGAGACGCTACTGGATCGCTATCACTCCCATACGATAAAGTGTAAAAGTTGCAGCACCGCCTTAGCTAAAATTCGGCAGATTCGTCGTGGTGTTGCTGTCGTGGGGGCAATTGCTTGGGCGATTATCCCGTTACTGGCGCTGTTTTTTGACAAAACGGCAACCATCTCAGCCATTTTCTCCAGTGGGGTTGCGTTAATTGCTGGCATCGGCTGGTTTGGATTGGGTAGGTTGGAACGACGATTTTATGAAGGGCGAACGGTTCCACCACGCAATCTTCCCTAGGGTAGGGGTGGGTTTTACCAATAACCTTTTGGCACTGACCCCGCCCTTCTTAGGCAGCCGGGAGATAAAAATTCCCCGATAATATACTGAGAAGCAAATTGTCGCTCAATTAGTTAGTCGAACGTGTGAGGGAAAAGAGTTGATTAGCCCAATCATCTGTTTTGTTCTGGCATTTGTCCTCGCTTCTTTCGTGGAATACTGGATGCATCGCTTGATGCACGCTAATGCCCGCATTGGTGAACGTCATCGTGATCATCACCGCCGCAATGAAGGACAGGGGGTGCTGTGGGAGTTCCGGGATTATGTGCGGGGTAGCTTTATTGTCATGTGTCTCCTATTCTTCTATTCTTGGCAAGTTGGACTCGGTTGGTTCCTGGGTGGACTTTTTTATGCTGCCTTTTCTGCCTATGCCCATCAGCTACAGCACGACAATCCAAGACGGTGCTTCTGGATGAAAATGCCTGTTCACTATGTCCACCACAAATATCAAATGTGGCATCACAATTTTGGTTTAGCTGTAGATTGGTGGGATCGGGTTTTCGGGACGTATAAGCCTGTAGAATGGCTAACCGATGAGGAATTGAAGCAACCCGAACGCGGGTATTTACAATTGCGATGGTGGTAGATGGGGGAGATGAGGAAGATGGGGGAGCATAATTATAGAGACGTAGCAGGCTACGTCTCTACAGCTAACCTTATCGTCGTCGCAACACCATCACCGATCGCGCGGTGACAGAGATCGGCTTATCCTCGGTATAGCTGATCTCCTCCTCGATAAAGCGAGGCTTATCGGTGTCAATCACAACCAGCCATTCCCGGTCTTGCAATCCTGGGGGGAGCGTAAATTCAATCATCTCATAGTGAGCATTGAAGCAGAGGAAGAAACTATCATCCATGACTCGTTCTCCCTCATCCCCCCGCGCGGCAATTTCTTCACCGTTTAAGAAAATACCGATCGCTTTGGTATATCCTGCCAGCCATTGATCCTCTGTCATATCGCCGCCATCGGGGTTGAACCAAGCAATATCCTTAACGCTAGAACCGTAGATAGCGCGACCGAGGAACCACTTGCGTCGCCGGAAAATCGGATGCTGGCGGCGGAAGTAAATCAGTTGACGGGTAAAGTTGAGAAGTGAGGCATTTCCCTCCGGTAAATCCCAATCAAACCAGGAGATTTCACTATCCTGACAGTATGCATTATTATTCCCGTCTTGGGTTCGCCCAATTTCATCGCCGCCTAAGAGCATGGGAACGCCTTGGGATAGCATCAGCGTTACCAGAAAGTTGCGCCGCTGTTTATTCCTCAACTGCAGAATCTCTGGATCATCAGTTTCTCCTTCCGCCCCACAATTCCAGGAACGGTTATGGCTTTCCCCATCCCGGTTTTCTTCCCCATTGGCGTCGTTATGCTTTTCGTTGTAGCTTACGAGGTCATTCAGGGTAAATCCATCATGGGCGGTAATGAAGTTAATGCTAGCACTAGGTCGGCGTCCGTTGGACTCATACAAGTCAGAACTGCCGGTGAAGCGATAGGCAAATTCAGCTAAACTGCTATCTTCACCTCGCCAAAAGTCTCGCACGGTATCTCTATATTGCCCATTCCACTCTGACCACAGCAGGGGAAATTTACCCACTTGATAGCCTCCCATGCCCACATCCCAAGGTTCAGCAATCAGCTTCACATTTGAGAGGACGGGGTCTTGGTGAATAATATCAAAGAATGCCGCCAGACTATCCACCTCATAGAGTTCTCGTGCTAATGCCGAGGCTAAGTCAAAGCGAAAACCATCCACATGCATCTCTAGCACCCAATACCGCAGGCTATCCATAATTAGCTTCAGGACTTGGGGATGACGCACGTTCAGGGAATTACCACACCCGGTAAAATCCATGTAATAGCGGAGGTCATCTTCCATGAGGCGGTAGTAGGCTACATTGTCAATTCCGCGCAGTGAAAGGGTAGGACCGAGATGATTTCCTTCGCCGGTATGATTGTAAACGACATCCAGAATCACCTCAATGCCCGCTTTATGCAGCGCCTTGACCATTTCCTTAAACTCACTCACCTGTTGCCCTTGAGTCCCACTGGCACTGTAGTTGGCATGGGGCGCCATATAGGCAATCGAATCGTAACCCCAGTAATTCTTTAACCCTTTATCCACTAAATGTCCCGGTTGGGACAAGAAGTGATGTACGGGGAGCAATTCCACCGCCGTAATCCCCAAAGTCTGAAGATACGCGATCGCGGCAGGATGCGCCAGTCCCGCATAGGTGCCGCGTAAGGGTTCAGGGATGTCTGGGTGTAGCTGAGTGAAGCCCCTAACGTGGGTTTCGTAAATAATCGTTTCGTGAGCCTGTCGTTGCAGGAATTCGTCATCTTCCCAGTCAAAAGACTCATCAACAACGACGGCTTTGGGAATGAGGTGAGAATCATCAATTTCAGACAATGCCAAGTCTTTCTCTGGATCATCCCACGGATAGCCAAAGATTTCCTCACCATAGCCAATCTCGCCATCCAATGCCTTAGCATAAGGGTCAATTAGCAGTTTATTCGGATTGAAACGATGACCCTCCTCCGGTGCATAGGGACCATGGACTCGGAAACCGTACCGTTGTCCCGGACCAATCCCCGGTAAATAACCATGCCAGACGAAGTTGCTGACTTCCGTCAACTCCAAGCGTGTCTCCTGATTCTCATCATCAAATAAACAAAGCTCGACCGCCTCTGCGTTCTCACTGAACAAAGCAAAGTTTGTGCCTTTGCCATCCCAGGTTGCTCCTAAAGGGTAACTTTTACCGGGCCAAACGGGTACGTACATACATGAACCTCCTTATCCATCAATATAAAATACTCAAGCTCAAGGCAACCTTTCTCCTAAGCCGTAAGATGGATCTAATTACTTATCGCATTTGCACCTGATCAGGATTAACCAACAATGAAAGCAGATTATTCCCTCCCCCCAGCAATGAATGCCCTTGATTGGTAATAGGTAGATCAGCAAATCAATGGTTTGGGGGATTGGCAGGGTCAACTACTGTTTTTAGAAGTGAACTGGGATAAGTCAAACATCCAACAGAATTGGTAAGCGGTAATTTTGAAATTTTTATTGCACCCAATGGTATACATTTAACCTATCCCATCTCCAATCTCCAACGTTTAAGTAATTTTAACCGAACATGAATGTCCAAGACCATTATGTCGCATTGATGATTGGTAACTCTCGGCTGCACTGGGCTTGGTTTGCGGGAGATACTCTCCAAGATGCTTGGCATACCCAGCATTTTCCTGCAGCAGAGGTGGAATGGCTCATCCAACACTGGACATCTGGTCTTCTACCTACCACCGTTTTCGGTGAACCCTTCGTTTCCTGGTATTCCTCCAATCAATACCTACCCCTTTATATCGCTTCAGTCATTCCTGAGCAAACCCCATTGTGGCAAACCTATCCTGCTGCCCACGTCATTACTCTAGAGGATGTACCGCTTTTAGGCGTCTATCCCACCTTGGGCATTGATCGCGCCCTCGCTGTGTTAGGGGCGGGGGAAACCTATGATTATCCGGTGCTGGTGATTGATGCGGGGACAGCACTAACCTTTACGGGTGTCGATGATCATCGCCATCTCGTGGGTGGTGCTATTTTACCAGGACTCAAATTACAACTAGAATCATTAGCCCACAAAACAGCCGCTTTACCTTCTATCTCACCTAAGCGCCAATTACCCAACCGTTGGGCAGTGGACACCTCTGCTGCTATTGAAAGTGGCGTTATTTATACTCTACTAGCAGGAATTCGAGAGTTTATTGCCGACTGGTTGCATCGATTCCCTAACAGCCCGATTGCCTTAACTGGCGGAGACTCTGACTTATTGCTAAACTATTTACAGATTCAGCATCCTCAAATTGCCACTCATGTTTTTGCCGATTATCACTTAATTTTTTGGGGAATTAAAGTTGTTGCTTCAAAGGCAGACTAAACGAGGCAATATGTATAGCCACAAATATATAATTTTTGGGAAAATTAATACTAAGAAGCATTGAGGTGGGTATAAGAGCGCAACTTGAGAATATTGCATCCACAAAAAAACTATTTTATATATGTTTAATAGCTAACAAAAAAGCGAGATTAATTCGTTCTCTGGCAAAAAATGGATGAGATCGACCCGCCCTTGCCCCCAGTGTAATTACGACTTATTCTTTAATTTTCCTTGACATATTTTCAGGTGAAAAACTTATTGATTAATTTTTATCAGAAGAGTATTATCTTTACCATTTTTTAGCAACAACTTCATCAAAAAATTATAAGTAATACACGGAATTCAGGTTTGTATTTGGAATACTATAACTAGGTAAAAGTAAACCATTCAGAGAATAACTAAATGTCCTTTTCCAACCCAATCCAGCTATTTGACCTCAAAGATATGGAAGAAAATCTGGCAGAACTCCTGTCTAGATGTCGTCAATTACAAAAGAGTTCAGTCGATGACCAAGACACCGAGGTGCAAAATCACACGGCTTCTGCTGACCAAGAGCCGGAATCAGATGATACATTCTGGAGTTGAGCATTCACCCATCGCGATCGCATTAGATGAATGGGCAAGCCTTTGAGGAATAGAGGAGTAACTTGATCATTTTACCGCTTCTAAAAACCTAGACAAACCTACCCATAAGTAATTCTGCCTTGGTATAAGTCCACGGTGTAACTTTTGGTCGATGACCGTTAACGCTTGCGCTTGGCTGATACCCGGCGTTGTTGCTCGATATCAGCCTTAACCAACGGCTCCCAGTTAGAGACATTGTAGTAATCGTGTCTACGATTGACTACAGGGCATCGACCAATAAAACTATTAAATTGATATAGAGCGCTCCATACGTGCTTTCTCGGATTCACTCCGAGATAGGCGGACACAGAGCGCGGCAATCTCTCACTTAAATTCATTCCTCTTCTGGCAATTGCTAGGGCAGCTGCCACATCAGATGATAGTCCATACAT
>NZ_JAVJZI010000102.1:0-16426 GCF_040223135.1 Coleofasciculus sp. G3-WIS-01 | reverse complement strand
TCTTGAGCAATGGTCATTATGTTTTCGGTAATCTATGGGCAGATATTGGGGGGGTACAGAATGCTGGGACAGTGATTCTGGCTAATGGCACCACGGGGACAGAAATTAACCGGATCTCTGGCACTAACCCAGAGGATTTTTTCGGCAACGGTGACATAAGAATCTTGAGCGATGGTAATTATGTTTTTGCCAATCCCAACGCAGATATTGGGGGGGTAGTGGATGCTGGGACAGTAATTCTAGCTGATGGCACCACAGGGGAGGAAATTAGCCGTCTCTCTGGTACTAACCGAAACGATAAGTTCGGCTCTGGTGGAATAACCGCCTTAAGCAATGGTAATTACCTGGTAGCTAGCCCCGCCGCCAACAATGGAGCCGGACAAGTAGATATCGGCATCGCCAACCCCTCCTCCTCCCTCACCCACAGCTATTTCCCAAACCGCAATATTACCCTCACTCCCTCCACAATTACCCGCATCACCGATACTGGAACTGCTGTCACCCTGCAAGCGAATAACGATATTACCGTTAACCAAGCCATTATCACTGATAATCCTACAGGTAGTGGCGGTGCCTTATCCCTAGAAGCCGGACGAAGTATTCTCCTCAATGCCGATATCACCACCGATAACGGCAACCTATCTCTGTTAGGGAATCAGCCTTTAGCAGCAGGAGTGATTAACTCAGAACGAGAACCTGGTGCAGCCGAAATTACCATGAAACCCGATACTACTATTAATACGGGTTTTGGCGATGTCACCATTGAATTAGACACAGGGGAAGGATTAACTCATAACACCGTTGGTACTATCACCCTGGATAACATCAACGCCGAAACCCTCACGGTTGATTCAGCCGGAGCCATCCTCGGTAACGGTATCCTCTCTATTAACAGTGACGCCACATTCACCACCACCCTCGCCAACGCTGGAACTGTCAGCGTCACCAACACCAACCCCACCACCATCGGCTACTCGATTATTGGCGGTAACTTCCGGCTCAACTCACCCTCACCCATTTCCCATGCACCGGGAGAACCCCTGCAAGTCGCTGGCAACATCTCGGTTAACGGAGGTAGCAGTAATCCTTTAATTAATAGTCTTGCTCTTCCCACCTCACCCATCGAAGAGAATGGGAATTTAATCATCACCCAAGTGGGAACTGTTAACTTACCCACCAACACCGTTACCGGAAACCTCACCGTCAATAGCCTACCGGGAGCCGTTCTATCGTTTAACACCGTCTTAGATAACCCCGCCATTACCCTGAATCAAGCCAACTCCTTTGGCGGTAGCTTAAGATTTCAAACCAGCAAAGACGGGATTAGCACCACAGGTATTCCCGGCATTACCCAAAGCGGTTCTTTAGACGTCAGCGGTACAGCTACATTCAATGCCGAAAACGGCACGATTACCCTCAATGACTCCAACAATCAATTTGGGACTCTCGCTTTTACTGGTAAAGATATTGCCATTCGGGAAAATGGCACAACTAATCTACTTAACTCCACCGCTACAGGCAATTTAAATTTAATTGCTGATCGTGGGATTAGCCAAGATGGAAATCTTACCGTCACAGGTACATCAAATTTTACCACGTTACAACCCGATGCCCCAATTACCCTGACCAATAATAACCAACTCACAGGAGATATCCACTTTACCACCAATGGGACGGGTAATGTTACCCTACTCAACACCTTAGCCACTCAATTAGCCGCCTCTAAGGTATATGGTAACTTGACGATTACCTCTGGCGGGGCGATTACCCAAACCGAACCCTTAAACCTGACTGGTATAACCACATTGAAGGCGGGTAACAGCGATATTATTTTAAATCAAAACAATGATTTTAGAACTCTTAGTATAAACGGTGGCAGAAATGTGAGAATTAACGATCGCAATGATATTAACCTAATCAACTCCTCAGTCTCTGGCAATTTCAATGTCAACGCCAGAGGAGACATTACCAGCCAAAATATATTTAACCCCAGTGGTTCAATCACACTCACCAGCACGAATGGTTCTATCGATACCACCCAAGGTACGCTCCGTACATTTTCCGTCGGTGCTGGCGGTGCGATCGCCCTTTCGGCTCAAGGTAATATTACCCTGGGCAATCTTGACGCTCGTGGGGTAAATGGTGGCGGTAGTATTACACTCACCAGTCAAGGGAGAATTGCTGCAGCCAATAGTTTCATCCGTAGTAGTACCATGAGTCCTACTAGTGGTTCAGGTCAAGCTGGGGACATTACGATTCAGGCTGAATCCGTTTCCTTTGCTGACACAATCCTATCCGCTTCTACCTTGGGTTCAGGGGAAGGAGGAACAATTACCATCAATGCCGCTGAATTCGTCGAATTACTCAATGACAGTCTAGTCCTAACCACAACAACAGGGAACGGCGATGCTGGAGACATCGAAATAACTACCACCCAACTGAACATTTTTAACGGTTCCCAAATTGGCACAGCAACAGTCAATCAAGGAGCCGGGGGAAATATAATCGTCAACGCCTCAGACACCATCAGAATCGCGGGTACTGCCCCTGATGGAGTACCCAGTGGTTTATTTACCGCCGCCCTTTCTGGCTCAACTGGAGTAGCTGGAAATTTAGCGATCGCGACTCAAACATTATCCCTGGAAAACGGATCACAAATCTCTGCCCGAAGTCAAGGAGAAGGTGACGCTGGCAAAATTGCTCTAACTATTGCCGACACATTCACCGCCACCGATAGCAGTATCCTCACCGCCACAGCTCAATCCGCTGGCGGCGCCATTCATATCACCGCAGGTGATATCCGACTCTGGGGCGACAGCGACATCACCACCAGTGTCTCCAGTGGAGGTGACAACGGTGGGAACATCATGATCACCGCTGACTCCATCCTGGCATTTGCTGATAGCGATATCTTAGCCTTTGCCCGTGATGGCAGAGGCGGCGACATCACATTGAATACTCCCATCTTCTTCGGCTTCGGCTATACCCCCGCAGCCAGAGGCACTGATCCAGCTACCCTAGATCATAACCAGCGGGTCGATATCAATGCCGATGCCGCGATCGATGGCATAATTACCATACCCGACCTCACTTTTATTGAAAATAGCCTCATCGATTTACCCGACAATTTCATCGACACCGATAATCTAATTGCCAATAGCTGCATGGTTCGGGCTGATCAGCAAAATGGCAGATTCATCATCACCGGCGCTGGCAACTTACCCCTGCGTCCCGATGATCTTACCATTTCCCCCTATCCCACGGGCACCGTGCGGATGATTCCCACAGAAAGTACCACTCGCCCCTGGCAAAAAGGCGATCCGATTGTGGAATCCACTGGAGTCTATCGACTCCCTGATGGACGATTGGTGATGAGTCGAGATTGTTCTTAAATGCTCCGATCAACCTCTCTTCACAATCTGGACATAACAGGGTTATGTATGCCGGATTTTGTATTAAACTCAAAATAATGGTGCGTTACGCTACCCTTCGGGAACGCTTCGCGAACGCTAACGCACCCTACAATTTTGCTTTAACATAAAATGACCAATGACCAATGACCAATGATGCTTTCCTCGCCCTTAGTGTTGACCATTCCACCCTCAATTAAACTCAGCGATGACCAGTTTTTTGAACTGTGCCAAATCAACCATGATTTGCGATTAGAACGTAACCTGAAAACCGGAGAAATTTGGATTATGACGCCAGCGGGGGGAGAAACAGGAAATCGCAATTTTTCCCTAATCGTTCAACTTGGTTCATGGGTAAAACAGGATAAAACCGGGATGGGTTTCGACTCTAGCACCGGATTTCGGATTCCAGGAGCAATCAAAGAACCCATGTCACCGGATGCCGCTTGGGTGCGATTAGAACGCTGGAATGCGTTGACGCCGGAACAGCAGCAAAAATTTCCCCCAATTTGCCCGGATTTTGTGGTGGAATTACGCTCTCCCAGTGATACATTGAAATCCTTACAAAAAAAGATGGAGGAGTGGGTGCGTTTGGGCGTACAATTGGGTTGGCTGATTGACCGTACTGGCTGCCAAGTTTATATTTATCGTCAAGATGGTTCTCAGGACTGTTTACAGAATCCGGAAACCCTATCGGGCGAGATGGTGCTTCCAGGTTTTGTATTAGACATGAGTGAAATTTGGTAGGAATTGATAGCTTGCACCCGGTTAATAGATTGTCCAGATTCTTACCTATTTATAGTTCGATAGCCTCTGGGAATACATTCTCAGCAATGAGTGGACTTAAACCCCGAGTCGTCGTCATGTCTACCTTACTGTTTAAGCAAGACTCTAAATCATTGATCAATCCGCCGGGAAACCAAGCACTCGTGCAGTTTCGATCATAATCAATCAAAAAATCAATATCGCTCTGTTCGGTTGCTTCCCCTCGTGCTACAGAGCCAAATACCCGAACACTGTGAGCACCATGTTTGCTAAAAATGGCAATTAGTTCATCCCGGCGATCGCGCAAGTCTTCAATCGTTCGGATTGCTGTTGAACAGCCCATATTCATTCCTTATATTGGGGTTTTACCGAGCTTGAGTGCGATTAATTATCATCACATTATCGTTAATAATGTTATCCATTATACTCAACGATTAAGTATGCCCGACAAGGTTTTTGGTTTTCCTCTCTACTGGGCGCGATCGCATCCCATTGATCAGGATGACAATATCACAAATCCCGTAGGGGCGCACAGACGTGCGCCCTGACTGAAGGCTTGCTACAGATGGACTTTTCATCTGCATAAAGCGATTTGTGAAGGGTTACGTAACCCACCGGAAAAGTGGGTGCTCTGCGGCTTGTGTTCTTTGAGACGTTCATTAACTAAGAAATATGCGCCTAACGCACCCTACTGGCATGACCCAGCTAAAATTGTGCAATAGATTGATGGTTAAATTGGGCGCACGTCTGTGCGCCCCTACAATTCTAATTCACCATTTTAGGTGGGTCACGGCACTACTGGCTACTGCATTTAAGCAGATTACTTATCTTTCTTTTGCTTTTGCTTCTGGGAATGTTGTCGCTTGAGCAACCCTCCAAATCCTAAAGCAGTGGCTGAACCAAGGATAGTTAAGGGTTCAGGTACAGGTTCTGGGTTTACAGTACTTTGTGTGGCATTAAAGTTATCAAAGGCAAAACCGCCACCTCCGATACGCTCAACACCAGAAATGCGAATGGAACCGATATCACTGCTTAAATTGCTGAAGGAAAAGTCATAGGGCAAACCACTTAAAGTATTAGGACCTTCACCACCAGGGATAGGAGGTGTGGTAATGGAACTAATTATTGTCCCTGTAGAATCAAATGCTTCGATCGAGTATATTTCGCCCGCATCAATATCCCAGAGTTGACCCGATGCGCTGGTTGCAGGTGCACCTGTATATTTCACAATGAAATCAGCGGAATCAAAAACATTAAGAAAATCAACTCCTCCAGGAGAACGTAGCAACCAGTCGCCTCCTTCATTTGTTGCTGTCCTGTCTAAGTCTGGAGAAGACCCATGAGTGTAAGAGACACCCGTGTTTATGCTATCGTTACGGCTCTCAAATGCGGCATCAGCATCAATGGTTAAATCTCCATTTGTATCAAAACCAAAAGTGACGGTAGTACCATTTACTGTGTAAGAATTCGTCAAAGCCGCGTTATCTGTCGGCGTAGTTATGCCATCGGGAAGGGTTTCAAAGTCGATAAGAGCAGCCTGAGCAGAACCCGAAAAACTTAGAAGTAAAGTCGTTGTTCCGGTTGCTGTAGCCATTAACAGTGGAGCTACCGATTTCTTGGTTATTGTTGTCATTTTTGCAGGTATTTTAGAGACAATCTCAATGAAGTTAAAACAACAGCGTAATTAGCTGTATTTCTAGAATACCAGTCAGATTTATATAATGCATTAACCTTTTCTGCCAATTTGATGGCGTAAATCAACAAAGTTATTGACAGGATTGAGCCAGTCAGATTGCACAAAACTACACAAAATTGGCTGCATAAACGGGAAACCCTGAGCCATCAAGACTTTCAGAGGCATTGACAGTAGAGACTAAAAGGCAACGTCTTTACCAGTTCCTAGAAAACCAGTAAGAGACGTTCCACCGGAACTCTACCAAGGGCTATTTGAGTAAGGCTATATTAAGTAGGGATTAGGGTGGGGTGGATTTGGGAAAAACCAAGACGAGCGCATCAAATGTTTTCATTCAAATCAAGCCAACGCGATCGCCGGTTCTGAGAATCACACAGATTAACACACAGAGGACAACACAAAGCGCGATCGCATCCCATTGATCAGGATGACAATATCACAAATCCCGTAGGGGCGCACAGACGTGCGCCCTGACTGAAGGCTTGCGCCCCGAGTCATGGACTTTCCATCTGCATAAAGCGATTTGGCGGTGAAATCGGGCGCACTTATGTGCAGTAAAAGGGCGCACACCGTGCGCCCCTACAATTCTAATCCACCTTGCTTAGGTGTGCCGAGCCACTACAGCAACTATGGCGGGAGAAACTTTCTTTTCAAATATCCCAGTTAGGGCAATCAATGAGCCGCATTGGTATCAAGCCCTTATTTTGAACAGCTTCTAAGCTATAGCGTTTTCATTTGAGATGCCAACAAGCCACCCTTATCCAGTAAGGCTTTCAGGGCTTTGGCTGTACAGGAATCATCTGTAAACACTATATTGAGCAAATAACAAATGACAATTAAATCAGGATGTATCTTACAGGGAAACGGACAACATTTGTAGAGGTTGGCATTACCATTTCAATATGTGGGGGCGCAAGCCTTGCACCCCTACCGTTAGCTGTACCATCAGCATTGGGAAATTCCGATACAGTGGCTCAATCTTCTCCACCCCCTGGGATAACGATTCCAGAAGGTGCACCAGAAACCCTGGAACAAACCATTCCCAATCCAACTGATTTATCCCCTCCTTTACCACAGGAAACCCCCCTATCCCCACCTCAACCCAACCTACAGTTACCTGCGACTCCCCAACCGCCTCAAGTTCCCTCTCTATCCCCAGAAGTATTCCGCATTAATCAAATAGAAGTTCTCGGCAATACCGTATTGCAATCAGAAATCGCCGAATTAACCCAAGCGTATCACAACCAAGACGTCACCTTTGAAACTTTACTCGAACTACGCCAACGCATTACTCAACTGTATATTCAACAGGGTTATGTCACCTCTGGCGCCTTTTTACCCAAACAAAATATTAGTGATGGGATGATCCAAATTCAAGTCGTTGAAGGTGAAATTGAACAGATTCAAATCCAGGGATTAAACCACCTCAAACCAGGATATGTGCGCCGTCGCCTGGAATTAGCAACCGATACTCCTTTCAATCAGCATCGCCTCGAAGAAGCCTTACAACTTCTGCAACTTGACCCCCTCCTAAATCAAGTCAATGCTGAACTAATCGCTGGCAGTGGTTCCGGCAAAAACATCTTACTCCTAGACTTGCAAGAAACACCATCCTTTCACGCCGGTGTATCTGGTGCCAATAATCAATCTCCCAGTATCGGCTCAGAACAAGCCAATCTATTTATCAGCCATGATAACCTATTCGGATTTGGCGATCGCGTGACTGCTGAATACGGCTTCACCGCCGGATTAGACTTCTATCGTTTTAACTACGGGATTCCCATCAATGCCCGTGATGGTAAAATTAGCTTCAGCTATAGCAATAGTAACAGTCGGATTCTAGAAGCCGGCTTTGAAGACTTAGGCATCAGAAGCCAATCCCGCACCCTATCTGTAAATTTCCGTCAACCCATCGCGCGATCGCCTACAACTGAATTTGCCCTCGGTATCAGCGTCGATTGGCGTCGTAGCCAAAGCTTCCTACTCAATGATATCCCCTTTTCCTTCTCCCAAGGACCAGAGGATGGCGAATCCAAAGTTACCGTCATTCGCCTCTTTCAGGAATGGAGCGATCGCACACCTAACCGCATCTTAGCAGCTCGCTCTCAATTTAGTCTCGGACTTGATGCCTTTGATGCCACAATTAATAATACAGGAACCGATGGGCGATTCTTCTCTTGGTTAGGACAATTTCAATGGGTGCAGCGATTATCACCCAAAACCGTACTCCTGGCAGAAATCAATACTCAACTCACTCCAGATTCTCTACTCTCCCTAGAACGATTCGGGATGGGCGGTGGAGATAGCATTCGAGGGTATCGCCAAAATCAATTGGTGACTGATAATGGCATTTGGGGTTCACTAGAAGTCCGGATTCCCCTCACCTCAAACCCCAATCAATTACAACTCGTACCTTTCTTTGATATCGGTACAGCGTGGAATAATCAAGATGATCACCCAAATCCCAACACCATTGCTAGTTTAGGATTAGGATTAAATTGGCGGATTAATTCCGATTTAGATTTGCGTTTAGACTATGGCATCCCCTTAATTAAAGTCAATCAACGGGGGGATTCACTGCAAGAATCGGGTTTCCACTTTTCCCTGGATTATCAGCCCTTTTGATAAATTAGGTAGGCACGCCGAAAAGTTAACGGTGGAGTCGTCATTCGTTATTTGTCATTAGTCCTTTGTCAGGGATAAACTAAAGACTTTCTTGTTCCCTCACCGCCGATTTTGGGATGGTTAGGGAGGGGTGGAAAATTTCCTAGATCAGGTAAAAACAAAGACGAGCGCATCAAACTCTGAGAAAGTGGTAGGGGCGCACGGCGTGCGCCCAGAAACTCCGTACAATTTCTTTTCTACAATTAAATCAGGGCGGGTTTTGTTGAGGAGTTATTAGTAACAAGCTAGTTTGAGTTCCTAAACCCGCCCCTACAATTTAATCTCTGGTAGAGGCAATTCATGAATTGCCCCTACAGGTAGCTGCTACACCGCCAAGCAAACCTTACTCATAATCCAGTTTTGGATCAACCTTAAACGTCCCCACAGACGCCTGTAACTCTCGCGCCACTTCCACCGTTTTCCGCAGTGAATTCGACACTTTCGTTGAGGAATCCGAGGTTTGGGCTGAAACCATGGCAATTTCATACATCAAACTACTCACGGCTTGAGCCGTTTGAGTCTGAGACACCGTAGCCGTAGAAATTAACTGCACCAATTGGTCAATCTGATAGGATACCTCTAACATCTGACCCAAACTATTCTTCGCATCATCCACTAACTGTGTTCCTTCTACCACCTGCTTGGTACTTTGTTCCATCGCCTCAACCACCATCGCTGTTTCCCGTTGAATACTCTCAACAATGTCCTCAATTTCTTGAGTCGCCGCCGCTGATTTTGCCGCCAATTCTCCCACTTCTTCGGCAACAACGGCAAAGCCTTGACCCTCTTCACCAGCCCGTGCTGCTTCAATCCCAGCATTAATGGCAAGTAAGTTGGTTTGTAGGGCGATTTTCTCAATGATAGATACCACCTTGGCAATCTGTTGAGACGACTCACCCAAACGCTTCACCTTTTTCGCTGTCTCACCAATCGTACCCCGCAGATTTAAGATATTCTCTACCGTTAAATCCATCGCCGCTTGACCCATTTGTGCAGTATTGGATGCCGTACCAGCAACTATAGCCGCTTGGCGAGCATTCTCTGCGACTTCTTCAATCGACTGGGTCATTTGTTCGACAGAATTTAAAATCTGAGTTGTTTCTTCTGCCTGTTTCAGTGCCGCTTCTGCCAGTTGCTGAATTGCTTTCTCGTCTTCCCCAACCGCCATATTCACCTGAAGCGCTGACTCTTGTACCCGCGTGACAATTTGCCGCAAGTTCTCAACAATCGAGTTGAAAAAGTCAGCAACGGTGCCAATTTCACCAATGTTTACCTCTGCCCGTACCGTTAAGTCACCTCTGGCTGCTCCTTCTACATCATTGAGCAGTTCAACTAATTGCATTTGAATGGCTTCTTTTTGTTGACGTTGCTCCTCTGCTAGCATTTGGGCTTTTTGACGGGATTGCTCAATTTGGGCTAAGAAATCTAAACGGTCTAAGGCTGAACCGAGTTGAATCGCCACCTGTTTAAAGAAGGTAATTTCTGATTCTTGCCACGCTCTGGTACTGGAACATTGATGAGTCACTAACAAGCCGTGAAGATCACCATACGCCAAAATCGGCGCGACTAAATTGGCTTTGACTTTAAAGGGTTCGAGTTGACCCAAATAACACTTGCTCAAACCCGCCTTTTGGATATCTTCAATCGCCTTGACTCGCCCCCGCTTGTATTTCTCCACATACTGCTCCGCAAAACAGGGGTCAGCAATATTCGCGCCCAAGGCTTTGGGAAAACCTTCCGCCACAGATTCAGCCTTGATTGTTCCTTTCCAGTTTTCGTTAAACAAATAAACGATCGCGCGATCGGTTTTCATCGTTTTGCGAACTCCTGTAATCGCGGCATGATAAATTTCTTCCACGGTCACAGATTCCCGAATGCTTGACGTAATTTCGTTTAGTTGTTGCGCCCGTTCGGTTTCCGCTTCTTTCTCCACCAAGAAGTTCACCCGGTCTAAGGACAAACCTACTTGAATCGCTAACTTTTTGAGAAACTCAATTTCCGACTGCTGCCAATTATGGGGAGCATTACAGTGGTGGGCAATGAGTAAACCAAATAACTGCTCATCTTTGAGAATTGGGGTTACCAAATTGGCTTTAATTTGTAACCGTTTCATTAACTGGAGATGCTCCGGATGGAAACCCGCTTCAAAAACATTATTGGTGGGTACGACTCGTCCTTTTTGATAAGCTTCGATAAGAGCATCCCCAATACAAGCGTCTTCGATTTTATCCCCCAAAGCCCGAATAAAACCGGGAGCGACGGCTTCATTGGAGATGTATCCCCGCCAATCGGGTTGGAACCGATAGATTACCACCCGATCAACGCCCATAATTTGTAACGCTCCTTGAACAGCCGTCTGGAAGACTTCCTCTAAGTCTCGTTCAGTACGAGCGCGGGAAATGGCGATTTTAGTAAATAATTCTGCCTGTTGAGTTTCTGCTGATTGCTGATATAATAATCCTTTAACGCTGGTCACGAGATTATTAAAAGCTTGTGCCAAGAGGCGGGTTTCTGTCGAACCCACGGGTTCAGCTTGCACATTGAGATCCCCACCGATCATCTGTTCAGCCGTGCCAACCAATTGTTTTAAGGGCATTGCCAAGCGACGGGCTAAAAACAACAGGGTTGCCACAATCGCACCGCCTAAGAGCAGAAACGCTAAGGAAAAGGTCAACGTGGCTTGAGACCCAGTTTTGCGGAGATCACTTAGTTCCATGGAAACTGCAACTACCCAGTTGGTTTTGGGAACGGGGACGAGAAGATAACGACGATCCGCGTAGGTAAAAGTGGCACGTTTTAAGGAATCGCCAACCTGAGAGGGGACGGACTCGATAGTTAGCTCCTTAAATGGTAGATTACTCACCACCGATTCCACCTCAGAGTTCTGAGACTGTACGCTATCGAGCAACATTTTGACACCTTGCGCGATCGCATCACCGCCTACGACTGTCTGCTGACCTTGTTCATCCTGAATCCCCACGTTATGAATGACGGTGACATTACCCTCGTTTGTTAGAGCTAAAAGCTGTACGATTTGAGAATCAACCCGGTGTAGTTCTGAGAGCAAACTATTCAGCACCGTCGCGAACACTGTAGCGGGTAAGACGCCTTTGACCACACCCAAAAATTCCCCAGAGTTGGGATCAGTAATCGCTTGGCTCAGTTCAATCCCAAATGTATTTGCCGATTGATCAAACGTCGGTTCGAGCAACCGACCCTCACCCGTTTTAGTCTGTTGCCACCATTGTTCATCCCGTTGCACAAAATCCGAAAGTGGCTGACTGTATGCTACATTAAACCCGTGCTTATCGGTGAAAAATAACTCAGCAAATTCGCCAATTTCTGCCGTTTTCTGAAGATAACTATTCAGAGATGGATTCAGTTGGACAATTTTATTCGTGGCAAAGGTTTGTTCAAGCTGTTCAATCGGAATTGTCGGCAGTCCTTCTGCTTGAGCCACTATCGCCGTATTTTTAGCCGCGTTAATAACTAACGGGTTATTTGCCACAATCGCCGGTATTTTTTCGGCTTCGGCTAACAACTCATTGACAAGATCACTGGTTAACAATGCTTCATTTTGTAATAACTGCTCAGTTTGTTGTTGGCTGCGCCCAGAAATAATTCCAGATGTCACCAATCCCGCTATTGCCAGGGGAACCAGTACCGCCGGCAAAATGGTTTGTAATAACTGAGTCCGCAGGGGAGTACTTGGTTGGGATGACAACTGATTGTAGCCTCCGGAAAGAGTACGCCACACGAAAGGCTGTTTAGCCCCTTCTGGAGGCGTCATTCCTGGAGGTGGAACGGGTTCTAGAGGGAGTTGACTGTGGGGATAATTCGTTGCACTTTTTTGATACCCTCTATTCAAAGCGTCTTCGGTGAGTTCATGGGATTGAGAGTTATAAGTGTTAAGTGGATCAAACTGAGTAGCCATTAAATGATGTCCTTGAAATGAGAGTCTTTTTGGATTTTTGATTGTTGATTGTCATACTCGCTCTTCGAGAAGCAAGCTACGTCAAAGAATTATGGTATTGGCTCTGGATACTCTCTCCCACTCATCAACACGGGAAATGCTATATCAGCCTTACATCATTAGAAAACTAGACCTAAATCTAAAATCTAAAATCCCAAAGGATATCCGAGTGACTTTGGTGTAAAAAACACGGCAGATGTTTATCCTCAGGGGGTGTGCGAAAATAAACCCACACTTTTTGCTTGAATCCTAATTCACGAATGAAAAATGATAATTGACAATTGTCAATTTTCAATTGTCAATTAACTACGACGCCTAAAGCACTCGTCTACAAGCCACACTAGCCGCCTTTACACCCCCACCAGAGGCAATTAAAGCGCCGATGGGACCACCAACAGCTTCCCCCGCGATCGCCATTTCAATCGCCACCGCCAACGTACAAACATCTAAATCTGCTTCTGATGCGGGTTGCGCTTCTGGATGATTGTCTTTCCAGGCTTGGGCTAAAGGAACGGCAAGTTCTGCTAATTGATTTTCTAGGTCAAATTGCTGCACTTCTTCAGAAGATACAGTATCAGGGGTTGAGGGATTGATCTGACTTAATTGGTTTTCGGATTTGAATGAACTCATAGCGCTAGTACCTAAAAAACACCACATTCAGGAATAGTGGGATTGAAGCGAAAGCGATAGATTACCCTGGTGGTGTCCAACCTTGAGGAGAACGGAAGCAATAAAGGTGAGCGATCGCAGACCCTAGGCTTTCATTCCCACATCTGGTTGAATCTGTAAGACAGTCGTATAACTTGTAATACACTTTCCTTATCATAGGGCAACTACACGAGTATCAGCAACAAAGTCTTGGAGGTTTTATCGAGTCTTCATAAACTTGGACAGGGGGGTACAGGGGAGATGAGGGAGAATTTCCCCATCACTTCCCCTCCTCACCCACCCCTGAGACATTACTCAAACAGAACCGTCACCTCACTTGATTGGGTAAAGTAGTTCCAAATCGCGATCGCTAAATCATTCTCATATTCCAGCTTTTCTATACCCCGACAATTCTGGCAATCTCCTGTACATGATGAAGTTTGACCATCTGAAGTTTGACCATCTAGGGAACCCTCTGGAATTGCTAAACAAATGTTAACAACCGGGATCTCGTTTCCCTCACCCAATCCGTTGTAGGTGCTGAACGTCACCGCAGCAACATAGTCCATATTTATGATCAAATCGGCGAGTCGGATGAATGCCAAAATAAACTCCTCGCACAGATAATTCAATAACTGTTTTGTCAAAAAAAACCTTAAATAAAAAGGTTAAGTTATACACCCAATGGGTGAACTCAAGGTTGAACTGTTCAATTTGGTGTCGTAGATGCACTTACTCGCAACGGACTAGAGAAGATAGCTCCTCTGGCTTGAGTTTTTCTCAAAGGAGGGTTTCTTTTCTATGCCATTGCGATGACCCTGAAAGCGTACTTAACCGTAAGATAGCGTAAAACACGTAATACACCAATAGCATGATAGTCAATCTGCACCCTTCTCGGCAATAGGCTGATCACCAATATTGGTGATTAGGGATAGGTGAGTGGTAATTGAAAAAATTTTCCTGTGTACCCCCGCACCCCATATTTGTCATTCCGCCAAAAAATCCAGCAACGCCTTCGCTGTCTCTTGCGGCGCTTCCTCTGGCAGAAAATGACCACAGTCCAACGCCTGACCCCGAACATCGATCGCGCGATCGCGCCAAGTTTGTAAGACATCATAGCGGCGTTGCATTAAGCCTTTTGCTCCCCATAGCACCAACAGAGGACATTGAATCTTCTGGTCAATATCTGCCTCATCGTGTTCTAGATCAATGGATGCAGCGGCGCGATAATCCTCACAGGTGGCGTGAATCACAGCAGGTTGGCTAAAGCAGCGAATATATTCCGCCATCGCCGCCTCGGTAAACCCCGCCTGTGTCGCACTCCATTGGTGTATCTTGGTCTTTAGGTAAAATTCTGGGTCAGCACCAATCAGTCGTTCGGGAAAATTATTCGGCTGGATCAGAAAAAACCAATGTTCGTAAGCTGTGGCTAACTCCTTATCCACCGTTTGAAAAATAGTTCGGGTGGGTACAATATCTAAAACCGCCGCCTTCTCAACCCGCTCAGGATAGTCAAGCAGGAGGCGATGCAACACCCGTCCGCCGCGATCGTGCCCGACGGCAAAAAAGCGCTTAAAACCCAGGATATCCATCAGTTCTACTTGGTCTTGGGCTGTTACCCGTTTAGAATAGGTCAGGTGGGCTGGATCAGAGTTCGGTTTATCGCTCTCACCATAGCCGCGCAAATCTGAACAAACCACAGTGAAGTGCTGTGACAGAAGTGGCGCAACCTGATGCCACATTACATAAGTTTGAGGATAACCATGGAGTAGTAACAGAGGATATCCTTCGCCACCCATCACCAGATTAATCGTGGCACCTGAGGTAGAAATCCGGTGCTGGGTAAATTGCTCAAACATAACTGTGCCGATGGGGGACAAGTAGACAGATCTTAACCAAGTACGTTAGTTTATATTCAGGCATGGTATTTTGCTGGAACTCAGATTATTCATCCTTTTTCTTATCGCGATCGCGCCGTTGAGTCAACGAGAGGGCATTTACATTTCAAGGTAAGCATCTACCCTTCTAGAACATCGGTTCCATCATCGAATCAGATGCTGATTTTCTACAGAAAGATTAACATAAGTGACCGGAAAATCTAGTTGATGATGTATGTAGGGGAGCCGCTTGGGGTGCATGTCAGTTTTGCACAAAATGTTCTCGTAGGTTGGGTAGAGCGCAAGCGAAACCCAACAAGCTAACGATGGCGTTGGGTTTCGTTCCTCAACCCAACCTACTTGCGTTGACATGCTCCCGCTGCTTGCACCCTAACATTAATTTTTATTTATAAAATTATTACGAATGAATTTAATCCGTCTAATTCAAGAATTAAACAACTTTAGTAAACATGGTAATGGCGAGCTAATTATACAAAATGCTCAGACAGTTTGGACACTTTACCTGGTTCGGGGTCAATTACTTTATCCCAAGAGTAAACATCATCCAGTGAGGCGCTGGAACAGAGCAAGACAAAACAGTTTGTGATAAATTGAAACATATTGCTATAAGCAGCTATAGACGTAATATAGAAAATACAAGGGTTGTGAGTTTATTCTCTCAGTTATTCCTACATAGAGACGGTGTAAGACAGATAGACCGGAAATAGAAATATTTGTATTACAAAGCACTTTCCCCCTGTTGAAAAGGAAATCGCAGCTATACAAACTTGCGTCCGCAAGGTAAGGACTGGCGGACAGTAGAATGTCAAGTGCGATCGCCCTCTATGCTCTACTATTGAATATGTCCAACTTTCTAGGGCAGCAGAGGTAGTTATGAGTACCACGGACTCAACATCCCAGTCAAGGCGTCAGGAACATCACCTCCACCCCCAGCAGGTTCTCCAGTTTTCAACCGCTTGCAGATGCTCAAAGCTCAAAGCGTGCAGCGTTCCTTAACATCAGAGGTGGATGCATTGAGAAGTGAAGGAAGAAAGGCTACCCCAAGTACAAGAAAAACCGTCCTAATCATGGTTCCGTAGAGTATAAGACATCTGGCTGGAAACTATCAGAGAATCGTGACTCAATCACATTCACTGATGGATTTAAAGCCGGAACGTTTAAGCTTTATGGAACTCGCGACTTAAACTACTATCAACTGACTCAGATTAAAAGAGTTAGGGTAGTGCGTCGCGCTGATGGATACTATGCCCAATTCTGTATTGACCATGACAGGACTGAAGATAGGACTCCGACAGGTCACAACGTAGGGTTAGATGTTGGTTTAAACCATTTTTATACCGACTCAGATGGTCAGACAGTTGACAATCCGAGATTC
>NZ_JAVJZI010000098.1:0-19393 GCF_040223135.1 Coleofasciculus sp. G3-WIS-01 | reverse complement strand
AAATAAGGCTCAGAATTACTATAAAAAAAGTGTCTCAGCCATAAAACGATGGTTTGCTGAAGTCGTCGGGTACTTTGAAAAGAGAACAACCAATGGAGTCGTTGAAGGAGTTAACAATAAACTGAAACTATTAAAACGGTGTGGATTTGGCTTCAGGAGCTTTAAAAATTTTACTATACGCGCTTTGCTTTTGTGGCATTATCCTAACAGTTTAGCACACTAAGTACGGAAGACCCGAATAAGGGGTTAACCTTACAATGTGACTGTGCGGCTGATGTTCCCCAATATATCTTTGCAGATCAGGTGAAATTGCGGCAAGTGCTAATTAATTTAATGGGGAATGCGATTAAATTTACCGCTTCGGGCATGGTGTCGGTTAAGGTCAAATGTAATGAAAAAAAAGAGGCTAGCCATTCGCTTGATTCAAGGGCGAATACCATCAACACGAACGCCGCGTCTAGTCAAGTTGACACAACAATTCTTAGCTTTGAAGTCCAAGATACAGGAGTTGGCATTGCCGAGGAGGAAATCGATAATTTATTCCAACCCTTTGTGCAAACAAAATCCGGTCAGCGAGTGCAACAAGGAACGGGATTAGGACTAACCATTAGTCGTAAATTTGTGCGCTTGATGGGTGGTGACATTACCGTGATCAGTCAAACCGTAGGGGCGAAGCATTCGCGCCCAAATATCTCGGTTTTCTACCAAAGACACGCCGCGAATGCTTCGCCCAATCCCCAATCCCCAATCCCCAATTCTACCTCGGGAACAACATTTAAATTCCATATTCCCGTCAGAATTGGGGATGCGATCGCGAGTGATAACCAATCCCAAAGTCGTTATGTTATTGCCCTTGCGCCGAACCAACCCCAGTATCGTATCCTAGTCGTAGATGATCGAGAGTATAATCGCCAACTGTTAATAAAATTGCTCAAACCCCTAGGTTTTGACGTACAAGAAGCCATAAACGGTCAACAAGCCCTGGATATGTGGGATTCCTACTCACCCCATCTCATCTGGATGGATATGCGAATGCCGATTATGGATGGGTATGAAGCCACCAAACAGATTAAAAGTACAACCAAAGGTCAAGCCACAGCCGTGATTGCGTTGACAGCTAGCGTCTGGGAAGAAGAAAAAGCGGTAATTTTATCCGCAGGCTGTGATGATTTTGTGCGAAAACCGTTCCAAAAAGATGTCATCTTTGAGATTATGGCTAAACACTTGGGAGTCGGTTATCTTTATCAAGAAAAAGCCTTACCCTCCCGCCCTACGGATGGGACAGGAGAATCATTAAATTTCCATGGCTTATTCGCCGCGATGTCAAAACCGTGGATTGTAAAATTACATGACGCTGCTCTTGACGCGGATTCCAAATTAGTATATAAAATCCTCAAAGATGTTCCAGAATCCTACGCTTTTGAGCGTGAGACGCTGAGGAATTGGGTGAAGCAGTTTGAGTTTGAAAAGATTTTGGATTTAACAGAACAATAGTCGGTACATCCGTAGGGGCGCACCGACGTGCGCCCATTCCCCTTTCCCCTATTTTGATCGCACAGTCATCGAAAAGCCATCAGCCAACTTAACCGCAATCAAATCATACCATTGCTTGTGACTTTCCGTTTGCCAACAAATTTCTTCTTCCAAGGGTTCTCCCTTCTCAACCACCCGCACAAACTTGGTAAATAATCCGGGAGTGAGTCGATTCAGTAATTTCTTAGGCACCATTGTACCCGTAAGATTTTCTCGTTTTTTGCCCAAAAGTTTGGCAAAGATGGGATTAACCAGCAAATAGCGAAAATCTTCAATGTCTCCAGTGGCTAAATCTCTCACCGCTTGCATCGCCGCGATTCCATCTCTGGAACTATTCAATAAACTGGCGAGGAGGGAGCGAGATTGGTACAATATTTCGGCAGTTTCTTGATGTTTCTCGATGGCTTGTCGCAGTTGCTGTTTTTGCTGTTGAATCGTCAGGTGAGTTTGAAGGCGGGCGATGACTTCTTCGGGTTGAAAGGGTTTGGTGATGTAATCGACGCCGCCAACTTGAAAAGCTTTCACTTTATCAAAGACTTCATTTAAGGCACTCAGGAAAATAATCGGAATCTCGGCTGTATCTTCATCGGTTTTTAGGATTGAGCAGACTTGATACCCATCGATATCGGGCATTTTAATATCCAGTAAAATGACATCGGGAGGGGTATTTGCGACCGTTCTTAATGCCATTTTACCGTTGGTAACGCTGCGGACTTTATATCCTTTTTCGGTCAGAATATCGGTTAAAAAGCGCAGGTTTTCAACTAAGTCATCAACAATTAAAATATTGCCATTGAAGTCTTCTGGATCATCGATTTCGCTGGGTTCGATTGGGGCTGGGGTGTGAGTGGGAGTGGTGCTGCGTTCTGAGATTACATGACGAAAGTTCGTCTTGGTGACTTTTTCGCCAAGGACATCAGAAAGGTGTTTCCAGAGTAGGGAAGCTAAATCTTTAATATGTCCCACACTCAGGTATAAGCTTTCAGCAACATTGCTATAGGTATCATTGTCCCAAGCCGCTCTTAAAATTTCTTTTTCGGGTAGGTTGAGTGGTTTATTGGTTTTAGCAATGATGGTAGATTCTACCCAAACGAGTGCGTCTTCAAATTTCATCTTTGGCTACGAGCACAAGCCCAAGACTCCGAGCCCAACCTCAAATATCAGTTGAGAAAGAATCTGGGATGGTCACTGATTGAGCAGGGGAAAATCGCAGATGCTAAACACCATTTTGAAAAAGCAATCAAGATTGATGAAAGTTTCCCAGAAGCCCCTCCAGGCACAGGTATGGGATATTGTATGCAGTCTTTTGTCCACGCCTCGCAACAGCAACCCGCCCAGAGTTTTCAGCAGTTAGACCTATGCCTTCAAAAAGCTAGACCGGAGACTATTCAGGAGTATGAATGGCTGGTCGAGAATCTTCCCAAAGGGGTAGCCCAGCGAATCGATACTTCTGGCTTAGTCAACGGCTTGGAGGGGAAAAAACCACTGGAGTTGTTTCCCATTACTCAAGATGAACCCATCAATTATCAGAAGTGGTATGAGGAGACGAAAAACACATTCAACACACCAACCCCCTAAAATTATCCCTTAGCGCCCCTACACAAGTTACCCATTCATGTTACAGACGTAGCCTGCTACGTCTGTACAACGTTAAAGAATGGCGTAGCACAGCTAAGATGGTGGAATAGATGATCCTGTTGGTTAATTAACTAGGGGAAAGACCCCTCCCTAACCTTCCCCTTGTCAAGGGAGGGAACTTGAAGTTAATTTATACTATCTTGTTGTGCATAATAATTCATGGCTTATCGACCATTCAACCGACCAACCTACTCCACTAAATCATGGAAATTTTGAGCATTCTCCTATCAGGGTTACTCACGCTGGTTTCCCCTCCAGGTTTAATTATCGATCGCGTGGTGGAAAATGTCCTGAGTTCTCAATTGGAGAAAGTCGAACAGCTCGATGTTCGGATTGACAATACACCGAATTACCGAGCTTTGCAAGGGAAACTCGAACAAGTCCGTATCGCCGGTCGAGGGTTATGGTTGACCCCAGAAATTCGGATTGATGCTCTGGAGGTAGAAACTGATCCGATTAATCTGGATATAAAACGTTTAAGACAGGAGGGTCAATCCTCTCCCTTAGCATCATTGCGTCAACCGTTACAAGCAGGGGTGCGTTTGGTTTTCACCGAATCAGATCTCAACCAGATGCTTCAGTCTGCGCCAGTGACGGCAAAATTGCAACAACTGGGTAGTCGTCTATCGGGAGATACCGCACAGCGTTACCAGTTTCTCAATCCTCAATTAGAGTTGCTGGGAAATAATCGCCTGCGTTTCCAAGTGGATGCGGTGGAAGGGAATCGTCAATCCCTAGCCATCGTTGTGGAATCCGGATTGGGGATTGAAGCCGGAAATCGTTTGCAACTGATTGAACCAAAGGTTACCGTGGATGGTCAAGCGCTTCCGTCTCCTTTGGTTGAAGGGTTCGCCAGGAGATTAAGCGAAAGCGTCAATCTCCGTAGCTGGGAAGATGCTGGTATTACTGTCAGACTCTTACAATTAGAGATAGATAATCAGGATCTACAGGTAGCAGCATTTGTGCGAGCTGATGTACCACCAGGGGACTAGAACGTCGGTTTAGCTAATTCGGCGAGAAGCCTCACGCCATAATCTACGATTTGGCGTTGAGATGAATCGCCAGTGAAGAAAAATTTATTTTCACTCTGAATCTTTATCTGCAAGAGTAGTATAATTGTAGTGGGAGGTGATAGAAGTTGAAGCGAAGCAAAGATACATTCAAGACAAGTTACCAGTATCGAATTGTGCCAAATAAGCAACAGTCAAAACAGCTAAACGAATGGCTGTACAAGTTGTGCCGTATACACAATTTAATGCTAGAGGAACGGTTTAAATGGTGGGAGTGTAACCGCTCACCTGTCAATGCTTGCTCAATCTATATCACTCACCTACCAGAATTTAAAGACCAACCAACATACTACAGTCAAAAACGCGCTAACCATTGGTCAAGGGAGTCTCATGATGCCTTATATAAAGGTGTTCATTCTCAGGTTATCCAGGAAGCAATTAAACGAGTAGAAGATACCTTCAATCGGTTCATCAAGGGTGACTTTAAAAGACACAGAAGCGGTAAGCCTCGATTTAAGTCGGTCAAGCGTTACAGGACATTTTGTTTCTCTCAGCTTAAGGCAGACTGTCTAACGGTTTCGCCCAATCCCCATAAGCGTAAAAACGGGAAAGCTAGACGAGGCATTGCTCAAATCAATCTACCTAAGATTGGTCAGGTTAAAGTTATTTATCATCGCCCTATTCCCGAAGGATTTACTATTAAAACGGGGCTAGTTTCTCACAAAGCAGATGGATGGTATGTGACTTTATTGCTAGAGGATAAGACCATCCCCAGTCTGACTCCACCAGAGATACAGGCAAATGAAGAGAACTCGTTAGGGCTAGATGTTGGTTTAGAGAAATTCTGGACAGCATCCGATGGAACCGTTGAAACTATCCAACAGCACTATCGCAAGTCAGAGGACAAACTAGCCAAGCTTCAAAACCGCAAGGACAAAAAGCCGCACAAATCAGCATCACGGCGCCAATTGGCAAAAAAGATATCTAAGCATCATCAAAAGCTACAACGGAAGCGGAAACAATTCCATTATGAGTCGGCTAATCAACTGGTAAGTCGTGATGAACAAGTGTTCTTTGTTGAGGATATCAAGTCCGCTAACTTATCCCGGAAAAACAAGCCAAAACAGGATGCTAATGGCAAGTATTTGCCCAATGGACAATCAGCAAAATCAGGTTTAAACAAGTCAATTAATGACGCTAGTTGGGGTCAATTTCTCTCAATTCTCATTTACAAAGCTGCAAAAGCTGGTAAGTTGGTGGTGAAAGTGAAACCTCATAACACGAGTCAAGTATGCTCTTGTTGCGATCTCCTAGTTCAAAAGGATTTATCAATCCGAGTACATGAGTGTTTGTGTGGATTGATTCTAGACAGAGAGTGCAACGCGGCGATCAATATCAAGAGAGTGGGGCTGGGCATATTCCCCACTATAAAACGCCCCAAGCGTAGCCCTAAGACTACGACAAAGGAAGCCCACACTAACCCTAAACGGGTATAGTGTGGGAGGATGTCACAAAGGTAATAAGTATGCAAAATCCACAAGACACACGTCGTATTCCCACAAGTTTGGTCGCTGGTGTTTCCGTCGTAATGTTAGCCGCCGGTGCTGGAGGCGCTTGGTGGGCGTGGAACAGGACTACCGCCTCACCCCCCCAATCCGAAGTTCCTACCCTCTCCCAATCGCCCCAAGACACGCCGCGAGCGACAGAACAAAAGGTTCAAGTGTATTGGGTTGATGATGTCAATAATCAAATTGAACTGGTTCCCAGTTCCATCACTGTCGAAAATGCGGATAACCCCTCTGAAGCGTTAGAGATGGCATTCGAGCAATTATTGGCTGGACCTGAGGAGGAAGCGATCGCATCAGCAATTCCCGAAGAAACTCAGCTACGGAATCTGTCTGTCAAATCTGACGGAGTGCATCTGGATCTATCTGTTGACTTTACCACAGGGGGTGGTAGTGCTTCTATGCAAAGCCGCCTCGGACAAATTATCTACACAGCCACTAGTTTAGATCCGGATGCTCAGGTCTGGATTGATGTGGGAGGAAAACCCCTAGAAGTCTTAGGAGGTGAAGGGTTGATCATCGATCAACCGATGACTCGCCAAGATTTTGAGACAAACTTTCCACTCTAAATAGTCGGAGAGAATTGAAGTTGACGGTGGGGTTCGTCATTTATTGGTTAAGCTGAAGTTGCGAAAATGGCGAGCTTGCTGTTCGATGCGGGTAGCGAGGCGATCGCATACTAAATTACATAGCTCAAAAATCAGCTCATCTTCCACCTTATAGTAAGCAGATGTGCCTTCAGTGCGGCGGCTGAGTATTCCCGCCTGAAGCATCACTTTTAGGTGCTTAGAGACATTTGCCTGACTCGTTTCTGTAGCTTCTACCAATTCTTGGACACATTTTTCACCTTCGCGGAGTAAATTCAGCAGGCGCAGGCGCATGGGCTCGCTTAAAATACTAAAATACTCAGAAACTTGTTGGACGACCTCTTGGGGGACAGTTTTTAGTCTTGGCATCGGTCTAACCCGAAATTAGGTGATCATCAAATTTTAGCCTATTTTTTGTCAATTTATAACAATAGAGTAATCATCACTCCTGCTCATTTACCCTGGATTAATCCTCATTAACGGTTGACCATATTCAATCGGATCGCCATTTTCGACCAAAATTTCCATCACTTGTCCTGATATCTCGGCTTCGAGTTCATTCATCAGCTTCATCGCTTCAATGATACAGATCGTTTGACCGACGCGAACCCGATCGCCAACTTCGACATAAGGAGCATCATCTGGCGATGGTGCCCGATAAAATGTGCCAACCATGGGCGACTTCACCTCTTCCCATTGTGACTCTACTTTTGGAGACGGTGTAGCTGAAGCTGTTGCTGGGGACCCAGACGGTGCAGCCTCGGGTATAGGAGCGGGGGGCGTTGGGGGAGCGACTCCAGCCACAGCCGTTCCCAAGCTGGAAGCCACGGCGGGATCTGTTCGACTCACCGTCGAGTCGATAGGAGGACTGACGGACGATCCTTTGCGTACCGTCAGTTCAAAATCAGCACTTTTTAACGTTACTTCCGCAATATCAGTTTGAGCGATCGCGGTTAGCAGTTCACGGATTTGGTTGAAGTCTAGTGGCACAACTAAATTTAGAGAGTAGGAATTCTAAGGAAGATTCACGCTTATTTGTTTTACATGATCCAAAAGGCAGGATTGACAGGATTTGAGCGGGGCTTTCATGGGTGTTTGGTATCCGCCTTATATTGCGGTTCAACCAGCCAAAACCCCACCCCTTGAAACCCAACACCCGATAATACTGTTAATTGATTGGTTGCGATCCATTTACTCGCGACCGAGATACGAATCGTTACGAGTATCGATTTTAATCCGCTCGCCGACGGAAATAAATAGCGGTACCATCACTTGCGCTCCTGTAGAAACCGTAGCCGGTTTAGTGCCACCTGTCGCGGTATCACCTTTGACACCCGGATCAGTCTCCACAACTTCGATCACCACGGAGTTTGGCAACTCCACTTCTAGCACTTGGTCATTCCAAGTCACCACATTAACTTCCATCCCTTCGGTGAGATACTTGACGCGATCGCCAATTTGGTCTTCATTGAGACGATTTTCCTCAAAGGTTTCCATATCCATGAAGACAAATTGGTCAGCATCTTTGTAGGTATGCTGCATGGTGCGTTTTTCCAGGGTAGCCTGGGGTACTGTTTCCGCCGCCCTAAAAGTTTTTTCCACCACACTCCCAGTTTGGACATTTTTCAGCTTGGTGCGGACAAACGCCGAACCTTTTCCGGGCTTAACGTGGAGAAACTCCACCACCCGCCACACCGATCCTTCCAACTCAATCGTGACACCCGTGCGAAAGTCATTACTTGAAATCATTAGTCCTCTTTCCCGCTGGAGACTCCTGCTTACGCCTTTGATGGTTTCGCCGGAGAGGAAAGCGGGGCGGGGTATGCCGCTTTCCTATCAATAAACTAATCTACAGCTTCTAATTTCCTGAAAAAATACGGAAATTAGTTAGTCAGGTAACGCAAGACCTCAGTGAACTACTACACCCATAACAATCGGCACTTCATTTTACCCAACTTTCCGGTCAATTCACAGAGCCGGGGTTCGACAGGCGTGTACAGGAGATATCGGAGTCGTGCAGTTTTGGCACGGACACCGCTTATGGCAATATGAAGAATGTCTGTTTCCATACTGTAAGTTAGCCTCAACCCTAATGGTATTCAGCCTTAGGCAATATGTTTATGCGACCTTTAAAAATTCTCAAGCTCGATTGGTGCCAACGCCTGATCAAAACCAGTTTTGTGGCGCTGCTACTGGTGACACTCTCCGTAGGTTTAAGCGGCGCCTGGTGGAGTTTTGGCAATGATCAACCTGTCCGAGAAAGTCGCTTGGCGCAAGGGAATGCGATTACAGATGGCAAAGCCCTGTTGCGGTATGCTCTGCCCATTGATAACCAAGCGGTGCGGGATGTGCAAGCGAGTCTAGAAGATATTACCACTCAGTTACGGGGAAAACGCTGGAGTCCGATTAATCGGGATATTACTCAAGCGGATGTCATTTTGAGCAATCGCCCGGAAAAAGTGCTGGCTGACATCCCAGAGGAGCAAAAACCGCAAGCTGAAGCGATCATTACTGCCATGAGAGATGATATCGTTTCACTCCGAGAAGCGGTTGAAGCCAAGGATAAAGAAGCCATCTGGATTGAGCGAGGCAAAATCCTTGACAAAGTGGGCGAACTCGAACAAATGATGGTCAAGGGATTTCCCTTTGACGTTCCCTCAGAGTATAGTAATTTGCCTCAACTCAAAGGTCGCGCCACGGTAGAGATAGCGACGAATAAAGGTGATATAACCCTCGTCGTCGATGGTTATAGCGCCCCGGTTACGGCGGGTAACTTTGTTGATTTGGTGCAACGGGGTTTCTATGATGGTCTGGCAATTACTCGCACAGACGAACTCTACGTCCAAACCGGTGATCCACCCGGACCTGAAGCTGGGTTTATCGAACCCAAAACAGGGGAATATCGGGCTATTCCCTTGGAGGTGTTAGTTAGGGGAGATGAGGAACCTATCTATGGTATGACCTTAGAACAGGCGGGGATCTACTTAGATGAACCCGTGCTTCCTTTCTCCGCTTACGGTGCTGTCGCCATGGCGCGTCCAGGAGATGACCCCAATGGTGGTTCTTCTCAGTTCTTTTTCTTTAAGTTTGATACTGAGTTAACCCCTCCCGGCTTTAATCTCATGGATGGGCGTTATGCTGTCTTTGGTTATGTTGTCGAGGGGAAAGATGTATTAGATAAGCTGGAACTCGGCGATATCATTGAGTCAGCTAAAGTCGTTCAGGGTGCTGATAATTTAGCTTAAATATCAATTGATCCCACGTCTCAACCCGAAGGGTGAGCGTGGGATGAATTGCAGGTCATCAGAGGTACTCCAGTTGTTCTGTTTTCCCCATTCCCTGTTCCTTGAATATGCCAATTATTGATTTGCTATTGGTCATAACTTTAGGTGTCTTAGGTATCTTGTTCCTGCAAAGAGCCACCCGCAGTCAACAAAAGCAGCTAGAAGAAAGTTTTTATCAGTTATTAGAAGCTGAAAATAGCTGCATTTCTCTGATTCAGTTAGCTGCGGCGGCTAGAGTTGAACCCGAAAACGCACAGCAGTATTTGGAACACCAAGTTCAGGTGTTTAATGCTGTCCCAGAAGTTGATGCGGATGGAGATACCTACTATCGCTTTCCTAAACTGCATCGGCGCAATGAATGATGAAACCGATAAATTGACAAATGACTAATGATGTGATTCGAGATATTGGCGAACAGGGTGTTTTAAAACGATTACAGCGCTTTTGTCCCTCAGATATTGTGGGTGATGATGCGGCGGTTATGCCGAGTCCAGAACCTGGGCAGTTATTAGTGGTGACAACGGATGTGTTGGTGGATGGAGTACATTTTAGCGATCGCACGACTTCGGCGGAAGATGTGGGTTGGCGTGGGGCGGCGGCGAATTTATCGGATTTAGCCGCAATGGGTTCATCGCCTCTGGGGATTACTGTTGGTTTGAGTCTTCCGGGTGATGTGGCGGTGAGTTGGGTTGAAGGACTCTACCAAGGCATGTCTGAGTGTTTACAGTTGTATAATACGCCCATTGTCGGGGGGGATGTTTGTCATTCCCCAGTGATTACGGTGTCAATTACCGCATTCGGTCAAGTTTTACAAGAGCGCGTCATGCGACGTTGTCAGGCTCAAGTCGGAGATGCAATCGTGGTGACGGGAGTGCATGGTGCAGCACGAGTCGGGTTGGAATTATTACTGAATCCAGAATTCGGGAAAGAGTTGAGTGAAAAAGAGCGATCGCGTCTCATCCAAGCCCACCAACGCCCTCAGCCGAGGTTCGATATCTTACCCCAACTCTGGGAAATTTTAGCCTCCCAATCCCCAATCCCCCTAACAGCAATGGATAGCAGCGATGGACTTGCCGATGCGATCGCCCAAATCTGTCGGGCGAGTGGAGTGGGGGCTGTCGTGGAACGGGATGCTATTCCCATCCCCTCAGTATTGCCTGATCTTGCTTCAAAAGAACAAGTCTGGGATTGGGCTTTGTATGGGGGTGAAGATTTTGAACTGGTGTTATGTCTACCTCAACCCCTGGCGCGGGCATTTGTCGAAAAATCGGCAGCCGGATCAGCCATTATTGGTTACATTACATCCGGTACGGATGTTTGCCTCAGAGATAGTAGGGGAATTTATGCGGATGAATTATTAACCCTGAGTCGGGGATTTCAGCATTTTTGAAAGAAATCTAGACAATTTACTTAGTTTTTGATACTATTATTTTATAATGGGAAACTGTGCGCTCATATAGACTCTTTGAGAAGGTTTTTGTACAGAAGGTATTCACAAATTGACAATGGATAATGAACAATGGATAATGACCTCTCCTTAAAAGAAGAGGATTGAAATCAAGGAAAATCTTTTTTAATTTCTTCGTAAACGAAGAGGTCTTAGACCCAATTAATCAATTGTCAATTTAAAATTGGAGAATGGTTCACCTCAATCCTGCTAAAAATGTGCTTAATCGCCGCCCTTTGGGTAAAGTCTATCTCGTCGGTGCTGGACCTGGAAGCATGGCATACCTCACCCGACAAGGGCAACAGCTTCTCACTCAAGCGGAAGTGTTAGTCTATGACGCTTTAGTAGACTCTCAACTTTTACAATTAGTCCCGGCAAATTGCCGCCAGTTTGATGTGGGAAAGCGGGGGGGACATCCCTCAACTCCACAAGCGGAAATTAATCAATTGTTGGTCAAACAATGTCAACAAGGGAAGCAGGTAGTCCGTTTAAAAAGTGGTGATCCCTTTATCTTTGGTCGGGCGACGTCGGAAATTCAAGCGTTAACCAATGCAGGTTGCGCCTTTGAAGTCGTACCAGGGATTTCCTCTGCCCTCGCTGCACCGTTACTGGCAAATATTCCCCTGACTGATGCGGTTTTAAGTCGCTGTTTTGCCGTCCTGAGTGCCCATCAACCCGAAGCATTAGACTGGGAAGCATTGGCACGAATTGATACCTTGGTTATTCTAATGGGTGGGCGTCATTTAGCGACAATCGTTGAGCAGTTACAGCGTTATGGCAAATCCTATCAAACCCCTGTGGCTGTGATTCGGGCTTGTGGACAGACTCAGCAACAGGTTTGGGTGGGAACATTGTCCAGTATTGTGAGGCAAACGGCGGGTGTCTCGCTGTCTCCTGTAGTCATCGTCGTGGGAGAAGTGGTAGGATTACGAGACTATCTGCAATCGCCCCAACAGTTGAATCCAGAGTGGACAAAGCACGAGATAATAGGCGAGGACATCAATAGAAGTGGTTGCCAACAGATGCTTCAGGGTCAAACAATCTTAGTTACTCGTTCGGCGGAACACTCGAGTACATTCCGGGACTTATTAGAACATGAAGGCGCTACAGTGATTGAAATGCCCGCATTGTTGATTACGCCGCCGTCGAGTTGGGATGCTTTGGATAAAGCAATTACCCACTTATCCGATTTCGATTGGTTAATTCTCACCTCAAGTAACGGCGTCAATTACTTTTTTGAACGACTGCTGACGCTAGGAAAAGATAGCCGTGCGTTATCCGGAGTCAAAATTGCCGTTGTGGGGAAGAAAACGGCGATGAGTTTAAAAGAACGAGGATTAAACCCAGATTTTATTCCCCCGGATTTTGTCGCCGATTCCCTGGTTGAACATTTTCCTGAACCCCTGGCTGAGCAAAATATCCTGTTCCCGCGTGTGGAAACTGGGGGACGAGAGGTTTTAGTCCAAGAATTAACTGCCCAAGGTGCTAATATGGTGGAAGTTGCGGCGTATCAATCAACTTGTCCAGGGGAAATAGCCCCCCCAGCTTGGGCAGCGTTGCAAAATGGTATCGTCGATATTATTACATTTGCAAGTTCTAAAACCGTCAAAAATTTTTATCAGCTTTTAGAAAAAACGAACAATCATCCACTCTCGCTTTTGAAAAATGTCTGTATTGCTTCCATTGGTCCCCAAACGTCCAAAACCTGTCAACAACGGTTGGGACGAGTGGATGTAGAGGCTCAACAGTATACTTTAGAAGGGTTAACCCAAGCCATAGTACAATGGGTCAATCAAAAATAAGTCGCATTCACACAAACCGCAGCCGCACCAATCGCAACAATTCGCCATAGATTCAAATCCCATAGCGAACCGTTTATATTCGTCTAAAGACGATGGGATAAGAATTTAAGTCGGTTTTAACGGAACCAACGTGCAGCAATTTGCTACGGAATATAGCTTCTAATGCTACCCTGAACAAAAAAGCCAGCAGCAGCCATGATGACAGAGACAGAACTCGAACAGACAACAGGAACACCTGAAACAACTGAAACAACTGAAACAACTGACGCCCCTGAGCCGAACAAAAGGGAATCGGAAAATGAGGGAACTATCTTCCAAGCGATTGGAATCGTCCTCGGTGAAGTCAGCGTGTCGGACGAGGGACGTGCTATGCTTACTATCGCTGGTAAAGACTATCCACTGTTCTATACATCTCGATTACGCAGGGCTTTCAACGCTCTAAAACTGGAAATAAAGAACACGGGAGAGGCGACTCAACGATTAATCGTTTACCCAAGAGTGATCCACTTTCCGCAACGCAACAAGCCGCACCAGCTTTCCTTTCAGTTGGTAGGATTCTCGAAAGGAGAACCCGATGGCGTTGCAGCACAATTGCAAGACTTCGAGTTTCAGCTCCGTGGCTTGTGGCAATTCATTCCTGTGTGTCGAGGACCCGTTGTCTCGATTTTCCGGAATTTCAATGACGATCGCCTAGACTATATCAAGAAAGCTGAACCGGCGCAAAAGGTGAGATTTATGAAGGCGTCTCACCTACCGATGATGTGGAAAGATTCTCCGGTTAAGCCGTTCCGATTCAATCCGACACTCACAAAAGAGGAACAGGGACATCCTGCATTTATTCAAGTCAAGGCTAAATTTTTACCTGATAGAAGTCTTTTTGAGTTCGATGCTCTGTTAGCGCCGCCATTGGAGAAAGCACCTAAGTTTTTGAAGGCGTCGAAGGCGGACAAGACAGCCGTACAGCAGGAGAAACGGCAGAGTAAGCCAAAGCACAAGCCTAGTACAGGAAGGCAGAATCCAGAAGCTAAAGATCAAAAGCCTACTATAAAAAGGCAGAAGCCTACTACACCAGAGCAGAAGCCAGAAACCACAAAGCAGAAGCCGAGTACAGTAAGGAAGAGAATAAAAGCCAAGGAGCAGAAGCCAGAGGACAAAACAGTTTAAGGTTTATGGTCTCTGTTTAATCAACCGTATCATCTACAAATAGGGGGATAAACTCAGTCTCAATCCCGGTAATAGGTTTTCCCCCGATAATTCTGTCGGCAAATTTCGCATTTCTACTGGCTGTCCCAACCGATAAATTTCCACTTGCTGCTGTTGGGGATTAATTAACCATGCCAATTGCACGCCAGCATCCATGTATTCTTGCATTTTGTCACGTAACGGTTGCAAATCGTCTGTGGCTGACCTTAATTCGATGACAAAATCGGGTGCAATGGGGGGAAATTTGCGCCGTTGTTCAGGGGGGAGCGCTTCCCAGCGTTCTCGGCGAATCCAAGCCGCATCTGGGGAACGTTTCGCACCATTGGGTAACTTAAATATTGTGGAGGAACTGAAGGTATAACCCAGAGCAGTTTGCCGATTCCAGATTCCTAAATCGACAATTAATTCGGCTTCTCGATTTCCACTTTCTCCGCCAACAGGTGGCATGATAATTAATTCTCCCTGCGCCGTCGTTTCAAAATTAAACTCGCGATTATTTTGACATAATTGATAGAACTGTTCGTCGGTTAAATGAATGGTGTCTAAATTTAAGGTTACAGTATTCATAATCTTTTCCCTAAGTAGGTGGACACAATTAAAGTTAGCGGTGGAGATTAGGGAACAGGGAACAGGGAACAGGGAACAGTAAGGGTTTGATGCTTGTTTACATAACTTAATCTAGTTAAGTTTATTTCCACCAACCTACTTAGCTTAAATCAGCTTTAAAATTCCCTAGCTTTATAAATAGGCATATAAAGTTAAGCTAAATCCCGGTAATAGGGTTTCACCCGATAATTCTGTCGGCAGATTTCGTATTTCTACTGGCTGTCCCCAGCGATAAATTTCCACTTGCTGCTGTTGGGGATTAATTAACCATGCCAATTGCACCCCAGCATCCATGTATTCTTGCATTTTGTCACGTAACGGTTGCAAATCGTCTGTGGCTGACCTTAATTCGATGACAAAATCCGGTGCAATCGGGGGAAATTTGCGTCGTTGTTCAGGCGTTAGCGCTTCCCAGCGTTCTCGGCGAATCCAAGCCGCATCTGGGGAGCGTTTCGCACCATTGGGTAACTTAAATATCGTAGAGGAACTGAAGGTATAACCCAAGCTAGTTTGCCGATTCCAGATGACCAAATCAGCAATCAGTTCAGATTCTCTATTCCCACTTTCTCCGCCAACGGGTGCCATGATAATTAATTCCCCCTGCGCTGTCGTTTCAAAATTTAACTCGCGATTATTTTGACATAATTGATAGAATTGTTCGTCAGTTAAGGGAATGGTGTCTAAATTTAAGGTTACAGTATTCATGATCTTTCCTCTAGTAGAGACGTTCCGGTGGAACGTCTTAGTCTTAGTGTTGGTGGAACGGCTGGGTGTTGATGGAACGTTTTGGTGTTGGCGGAACGGCTGGGTGTTGGGTTACTCTACCCTTCGGGTTCTCCTCCGGAGTACGAGAAGGCTTCGCCTACGTTCCTCAACCCAACCTACTGGCGTGGCACACCTTAATTGATGGATTAGAATTGGTTCGTAGTGAGGGCTTCAGCCCTCTCCAGCTAGGCGTTATAGCACTAAAGTGCTTACTACAAACAAAGCCCTATTTTAGCTGTGTCAGTCCACTACAATGTTGACATCCTTTAGCATCGACACTATTGAATAGACGCTACTACGCCTAAACTTTCATTCGCCAGTCTGTCTACAGCACAAACCGCATAGGTTCCTGCTGCTAATTCAGCCTCGGTTGTCTCCTCTGGCAAAATTTTGTGCAGTCTCCAGTTATCACCTTGCTGCTGATAAATTGTCCAGGAGCGAATTTTGGCATTAACTGCTGCACTCCAAATCAGCTTATTCCCAATGACTCTCACTCTAACGGGAATCGCTGGCGGTGTATCACTCAGCCACGACATGGTTGGAGACAAAGCGGGTTGATTATAAACAGACGCTTGGAACTTTTCAACTACCCCCAAACGATTTTCATTAAATATTTTCATATTATAAAAAATATTGCCTAGGGAGAGTTGAGGAGCCAGATTGCGAGTAATATCAACCTGTCGTTCATATTCCAAAAAAGACCAGTCTTTATCATTCAACATACTTAACCGATTGCCGACATAAATATGTCGCTGTTTTGGGTTATTATCAGTCCACCATTCCAGGAGAATGGGATAACTTTGGGCTGGGGGGTCAATACGCCAGTACAATTGCGGAGCGATATAATCAATCCATCCTGCTTCTAACCATTTTTTCGGGTCAGCATACAGGGATTCGTATTGATCTAAACCTTTAATTTGGGCTGGTTGTCCGGGGCGATAAATGCCAAAGGGACTAATACCAAATTTAACCTGTTTCTTAGTAGCGCGAATTCCGGTATAAAGGCGCTGCACCATTTGATTCACATTTTCCCGCCGCCAATCGCCTAGGCTAAGGGTGCCGCCTTTGGCTCGATAAGCATTGTATGTTTTATCATCGGGGAAATTCTCACCGGCGATGGGATAGGGATAAAAATAATCATCCAGATGAATGCCATCGACATCATAGCGCCGCACGACATCCATAATTACGTTATAGGTTAAATCTTGAACCACTTTGACACCAGGGTCCATCCACTGCTGATTGCCATATTTATACACATATTCGGGATGAGTGATGGTAATGTGAGGGGCGACACTGGTGGAACTTTGGGAGGAGGTTTTGGCACGGTAGGGGTTAAACCAGGCGTGTAGTTCAATATTGCGCTGATGACAAGCCGCGATCGCAAACTCTAAAGGGTCATAATAAGGATCGGGAGCTTGACCTTGTATGCCAGTGAGCCATTCACTCCAGGGTTCTAACTCAGAGGCATAAAAGGCATCACCAGTGGGTCGAACTTGTAAGATTAACGCATTTAACTTAAGTTCCGCCATGCGGTCAATAATTTGCAACAATTCCCGTTGCTGTTGGGCGACAGACAATCCCCGTTGCGAGGGCCAATCGATGTTCCAGACAGTCGCCACCCATACCCCGCGAAACTCCCGTTGATGGCTCAGTTTCACGGTTTTCTGACGCACGATAATATAGTCTGAGCCAATGGCGTCGAGTTGACCGGTATAGACTAAAGCCTGGTAAATAAACGCGGCTACATCGGCACGAGTTGCTGCTTTGATGGGGTTGAAACGCTTAACCTGTGGGTAATTCACCACCATATCGGTATTGGTTGCGATCGCAATCCGATCAATAGCATAGCTGGGAATGTCGCTAAAATCTTGATAGAGTTCCGGTAGGGCGGCTTTCACCTGTGCTAATCCACTGGTACTTATCTCCAACCCCGCTATCAGAGACACCAACACTTCCACTCTGGCAATACTCGCTTCTGGGCGAAAACGATTTCCCGGATATCCCGACATAAACCCGGTTTGATACGCCTTAGCAATCGCCCCAGTTGCCCAATGTTTGCTGGGAACATCCACAAACGGAACATTCGGACGTTTACTCGGTTTAGAAAAAGCATTTTGTAACAACGCCGCAAACTGCGCCCGACTCATGGGATCATCAGGACGAAAACGCCCATCAGGAAAACCACTAATCATACCTGCTTGGGCTAACCCTTCTATGAATGAACGCGCCCAGTGGTTTTGGATATCGGGGAAACGGGGAGTTGATGCTGCCATTAGGATTCGTCACCTAGAGAGAGAATGCTCGAAGCGTTTGATAGGTAAGGTTCGATGCCTTATCTTGATTATCCGGGACATCGGTATCAACGTCAGCCTCTCGCCCAATTATTTTGGCAGCCTATCTTGTACTAAGTAGGTTGGTGGAAATAAACTCAACTATATTAAGTTATGTAAATAGACCATTTAAAACAGTTGTTTACAGTTTAGGATTGCCGCTGATAAACCACAAAAAGACATAAACTTGGTCACGCATCGTTTCAGCTTGAGGATAGTTTCTGTCGATTAACAAAACAGTGTTGTAGCTAGCCAGACCCAAGTTATATGAAACAACGTTAACATTCATACCATAGGCAGGCGTTGAGGAAAACAATAGTTTGTTATTCTCTTCAACAGTAGTAGCATGAAATATCAACAATGGTTATCATCTCCTTAGATTCATCAAATAAATATTCCCCCACCTTCTAGAAGAAAAAATAAATGCCAGGTCATGACATCATCGTTGTTGGAGCCTCCGCCGGCGGGGTGGAAGCGCTGACTAAACTGGTTGCTACTTTGCCTGAAAACCTGCCAGCAGCAATCTTCATCGTCATTCATATTTCACGCCACTTTAAAAGCTTTCTACCGAATATTTTGAGCAGAAAAACTTCCTTGCCAGTGGCTCATGCTACAGGGAGTGAGGAGCTCGTACAAGGGCGCATCTACGTAGCCCCTCCGGACTACCACCTGCTAGTCAAACGCGGCTACGTCCGCCTAGTGTACGGTCCGAAGGAGAACGGCTCCCGTCCGGCGGTCGATCCCCTATTTCGCACGGCAGCGAAGGCGTATGGACGCCGAGTGGTCGGTGTGGTGCTATCGGGTACCCTAGACGATGGTACTTTAGGGCTTATGGAAGTGAAAAGCTTTGGCGGTGTGGCTATTGTGCAAGATCCCAATGATGCCCTTTTTTCGGGAATGTCGAAGAGTGCGATCAAACACGTAGATGTTGACCATATCCTGCCCTTGTCGTCAATAGCCTCCACATTAGTGAGTCTAGCCCATGAACCTGTGACTGAGGAAGGAGCAAAAAACATGTCTAGTGAGAACGAGATAGAGATAGAACCCGATATTGTGGAACTCAATGGGGCGGCTATGCGAGAGCGTGAGTTTGGAAAACCTGCAAGCTTGGCTTGTCCGGACTGCGGCGGTATGCTGTACTCTCTAAACGACAAAGGTTTGCTCAAATACCGCTGTCGCGTGGGTCATGCTTGGTCAGCAGGTAGTTTGGTAGCGGGGCAATCCGAGACTCAGGAGCAGGCGCTGTGGACGGCAATCCGTTCTCTAGAAGAGCGCGGGGAGCTGATGAGTCAGATGGCTGCCAACGCACGGGATAACCGTCCCATTTCAGCCAAGCGTTTTGAAGCGCAAGCACAGGAAGCCCGACAGCGGGCTGAAATCATTCGGCAAGCACTTTTTCAAGGGCAATTGCCGACTAAGCAGACATCAAACTCAGCTAGTCAGGTATCCAAGGAGAGCCGGGAGAGTGAGCTAACTACATTGAACAGACCCTAACTAATTGCAAGCAATCTAGTTAGGGATTCTCCCCTGCTGTTACCACGAAGAGCCGCTGTTCTCGGTGAATACCAGGAACTTCTGCCAAGGCATTCCTCCTCGCCATTTCTGAATCGGAGTTAAGAC